>JBAXBD010000018.1:0-22468 GCA_037142165.1 Schlesneria sp.
CTCCATTGATCAGCGACGCTTTTCCGTCGTCGGTGATCCAGACAGCGACGTGCTTGTTCCAATTCCGTGGAAGGAAAAACAAGGTTGGAATCTCTTCGCCGTGCTTGGCAAGCCGGATAACAGTATGGAATCTGACGAGGTCATCTCCCTCGACTTTGCTCTTGTTCTCCTGGGTGACCTCATCCCTGCCGGGAAGCTTGCGGCCGATCATGACGTCCCAGGCACCGCCGATGACTTCACGGAACTTGTTGAGTGATTCGCCGTCCTTTGGGGTCAACGCGGCAAGTTGCTGATCTTGATCGGCAGCAAACCCGCGAACGATCCTCAGTTCATTCTCGACCGTCGGTGCCGGGGCAGGGTGCTGAGCGTCCCAGACTGTGGCTTCTTCCCTGGTCAACGGAACGAAGTCACGTTCGACGATGGGGCTCTGTTGGCCGAGTTTCAAATGCTTATTGAAGAACTCGTACATCGCAAGGCGACTGGGCTGATTGTAGTTATGAGGGAACGGGCGATACTTCCCCTGGACATTGTCTGGGACGCCGAGCATGGCGTAATGCTGCTTCAATTCGGGAAGCCCCTTGGTTTCCAGTTCTTTCGTCCAGTCATCAGCAGCAGTCATACCGAGAGGGCGAGGAGCCAGCAGCGCGGCCAATTCAATGTTGCCGGTGTTCACCCTCAGATAGCTGGCGTTTTCACAGGTACATCCACCCTGCATCGAGGTTGATACCATCACGGCGGGGAAAAATGCAGCGGGACGCGGGTCGACGCCGCCTAGCAGGAAAGTTTGCGTCCCACCACCGCTTGCTCCTGTAACGCCGATACGAGTGGTATCGACGTCGTCGATCGAGCTAATCCAATCGAGAGCTCTCACGGAATTCCAGGTTTGCAATCCGACGATATTCAAGCACCGTAATTCGGATTGCGCACTGAAAAGTCCCCAATGGTCGGGTTGGCTGAGATCAGGCCTTTGAGTTTTGAAGCCGTGAGCCAGTTCGTGGGTTAACGGTCCTCCATCGGCATAACCTAACATGTCATAGAGGAACACGATGCATCCCATTCGGGCGAGTTGAACACAGCGAGCCTGGAGAGGATATCGTCCGCTCGGAAGTGATTCTGCTTTTGATTCGAGTTCCTGTTTAAACATTGCCTCAGTATGCTCGTAAAATCGACCGTTTGCCCAATGCCCATGCGGGCAGAGCACGGCGGGGTACTTTCCATTTGGCTTGGTCTTTGGTCGATAGAGGCTGCCTGTGCAGAAAAGCATGTCTCCGGTTTGGAGTATCACTCGCTCGACTGTGTAATCGTCACGGTCGACCTTTCCGTGAACAACAGCGTTCAATGGCTGTTTTGTCGGTATCGGCCAGAGTCCTGTTGCCACCCGCAACTGTCGACGAACGAACTCGGATCGCTGAGTCCATTCATTTGGGCTTTTACTCGGCGTCCAGGGAAAGTATGCATCCAGATCTTTTAACGTTCCAAGTCTCGAGTCACCTGGAAGCGATCCGGCAGGCAGGACCCGCGACGATTCTGCGAACGATCGTCGTGGAGTTCCAACAACATTCAATGCAGTGACCGTCGCAGCACCGACCTTCAGAGCAGTACGACGATTTATTGAAAGCGGTTCGTTCATGAGTGCGTCCCAGTTCAGGATTTTAGGGCAGAACTTGTCTATGACTCATGATAGAAATCAATGATCGCTAATGCGAATGATCAGAATCGATTCACCCTGGTAAAACCTGCTCTTGCGCTAATCTCAGTTGGCCGCAGGCTGCATCGATATCGGCCCCCTTTCGTTTTCGAACCGTAGCGGGGATGCCGAAGGACTCAAGAATCTTTACGAACTCGTCTGTGCGAGGTGCTGTGGGAGCAACGAATTCAAGTTCTGTGACACCGTTCATTGGTATCAGATTGACATGTGCGACTCTCGATTGAAGTCGCTTTGCTAATTGTCGAGCATGTTGCGGTTCGTCATTGACTCCAGATAAAAGTACGTATTCGAATGTGACTCGACGACCGGTAATTGAAAAAAAGTCATCTGCCGCTTCGAGGATCGCATCAACACCAATCTTGTCGTTCACAGGAACAAGTCGATTACGCAATTCGTCGTTTGGAGCGTGAAGGGAAATGGCCAAGTTATATTGCTTACCAAGCTGCGCGAGTTCGCGAATCTTTTCCGGCAAACCAACGGTTGAGATTGTGATCCGCCGAGCTCCAAGTCCGAGACCACCCTTTTCGTTGAGTGTATCGAGAGCAGGAATGAGTGACTTAAGATTAGCAAGCGGCTCACCGATTCCCATTACGACAACATTAGTAATCTGCTCACCCTTCTGGAGCAAACGATCGAGCCGCAAAACTTGCTCCAGAATCTCGCCGGTTGTCAAATTCCGCTTTAGTCCTAGTAGCCCACTGGCACAAAAGACACATCCCATGGCACAGCCAACTTGCGTCGAAATGCAAATCGTTCGACGATCAGTCTCACGCATCAACACGCACTCAATAAACTGCCCATCGTGAAGCTCAAGCAGCAGCTTTTCCGTCCGATCACTCGCAACCTGGTGCTGCACGCTACGAGCGGGAAATAATGAGAAGTCGTTTGATAGTGCGGTCCGCAACGGTGCCGGAACATCATGCATTTCGGCAAAGTTGCTAGCTCTGCGACCGAATATCCAACGTCTGATCTGATCGGCTCGATACGCCGGAAATCCTGCAGCTTCACACCATGCCGCAAGCCTCGCAGCATCAAGTTCGTAGACTCGAGGCTTTATTGCTGGCGTTCCAAGGAGCGGAAGTGGGGTCATGAAAAACCTAGACCATTAAGGATCTCGCGACCCGCATGGCTTTTATTCAAAATGTAAAAGTGAATCCCGTTGACTCCCTGATCGATCAGTTCACGGCATTGAGCAATCGCGAATTCGACACCAATTTTATACTGTGCATCCTTATCGTCTTTCGCCGCTTCGAGCCTGGATATTAATGACTGCGGCATTGCTGCCCCGCACATGGAGGTGATTCGCTGAATTCGAGCGAATTCCGTGATTGGCATGATCCCTGGAACAAGAGGCACACCCAGTTCACTGCGATTCACTCGATCACGAAATCGAAAGAAAGTCGTATTGTCGAAGAATAGTTGCGTGTAAATTGCATCTGCACCACACCTTACTTTGCGCACCAGATTTTCAAAATCTAGGTCAAGGCTCGGTGATTCCGGATGTTTTTCTGGATAACCCGCCACACCTATTCCCATTTCGGGAAAGTGCTCTCGAATCAAACTGACGAGTTCATTCGCGTGCTTAAGTCCACCGGAGATTGCTTGAAATTCGGTTTGACCCGCCGGGGCATCTCCGCGGAGCGCCATGATATTCCGAATTCCTGCCGACCACGCGAATCGTAACCACTCGAGGAGCTGATCCTGGGTGCTTCCGACACACGTGAAATGTGCAGTTGATGTTGTCTGGAACCGCTCCTGAATTTCCTTGCACCATTCTACAGTTCGCTTACTCGTTGAGCCACCTGCTCCGTAAGTGCACGAAACAAAAGCCGGACCAAATGGGATTATTTCGCTCAAAGTTTGGCGTAGCGCCTCATCGCCTTCTTCGGTTTTCGGCGGAAATATCTCAATCGACAGCCCAAATCGACTGCCGGAATAAACGTCTCGCATACGAACAATGCTGCCATCTGTCATGCTGCAGATTCCCTTTCGAACGAATGATTTCCACGAGATTATGCGATCACCCTTCAATCTGCCAGCATTATTGATCAAGCGAAACTACGACTATTCCTAAAAAACAGGCGAGAGTCATGCTGAAAGCGCTTCATATTGAATGAAACTTCCGACTCATCCAAGCAAATGCTTACGAGTAAAGCGTTTAAACACTTAAGAAAACTTGAATCCTGTGCTCTTTTTTTTAGTGTGAATTTTTCTTCATCGACATTCCTTGTTGCGTTCGGAAGACTTTGATTGCCGATGCGGCTATACTATTTTGTTAGTTGATCGGAGACATGATCCCGCAATTTGACAAATGGAAATTTGTTCTCGTCAGGTCGTTGTAGGTCGTCAAAGCATCCCGATCGTGATTTTCGGGTTATCACGTAGAAATACCCCGAGTTAACGTAAGACCAGAAGGAATGTCGAAATGTCGACTGTTGAAGCGACTAAGCCCAAAAGTTCTGAATCCACAAAGACTCCACACGCTGCCGGACATGCAAATCGCCTTCCTTATAAAGTGAAGGACATCGGACTTGCGGAATTTGGTCGCAAAGAAATTGAGATTGCTGAAAACGAAATGCCCGGCTTGATCGCACTTCGAGAAAAGTATGGCAAGTCGAAACCTCTGAAAGGTGCTCGGATTGCTGGATGTCTTCATATGACTATTCAGACTGCCGTGCTGATCGAAACATTGACTGCCCTCGGTGCCGAAGTCACCTGGAGCAGCTGCAATATCTTCTCAACTCAAGACCACGCAGCAGCAGCGATTGCTGCGGCCGGCATCCCTGTCTATGCTTGGAAGGGGATGACCAACGAAGAATTCGACTGGTGTATTGAGCAAACACTCTTTTTTGCTGATGGTAAGCCGTTGAATATGATCCTCGATGACGGAGGAGATTTAACATCAATGGTACACCAGAAATTCCCCGAGTTGCTCAAAGAAATCAAGGGCTTGAGCGAAGAAACGACAACTGGTGTGCATCGCCTGGTTCAGATGCACGAGCGAGGAGAACTCAAGGTTCCCGCGATCAACGTCAATGACTCAGTAACGAAGAGCAAATTCGATAATCTCTATGGATGTCGCGAGTCTTTGGCTGACGGCATTAAGCGGGCCACTGACGTGATGCTCGCCGGTAAAGTTTGTGTCGTCGCGGGATACGGCGATGTCGGCAAAGGCTGTGCAATCTCGATGCAACGTTATGGTGCTCGAGTGATCGTGACTGAGATCGACCCCATTTGCGCCCTCCAGGCTGCGATGGAAGGTTTTGAAGTCACAACGATGGAAGATGCCGCGGCTCAAGGCAACATCTTCGTGACAACAACGGGATGCTGTGACATCGTACTTGGCGAGCACATCGTTAAGATGCCGAACGACGCGATCATTTGTAACATCGGACACTTTGATCTTGAAATCGATGTCGCGTGGCTCGAAGCACAAGTAAAGAATGGCAAAGCGACCAAGGTCAACGTCAAGCCAAGTGAAGTCGGTGCCGTTGATCGTTATACGTTCAAAGATACAGGTCGAAGCGTGATCCTTTTGGCTCAAGGCCGACTTGTCAATCTCGGTTGTGCGACTGGTCATCCTTCGTTCGTGATGTCAAACAGTTTCACGAACCAAGTTCTGGCTCAGCTTGCCCTTTGGAATGATGCCAGCAAATACGAGGTCGGCGTTCATCGCTTGCCGAAAGAGTTGGACGAAGAAGTAGCCCGACTGCATCTTGATAAGATCGGCGTCAAACTCTCGAAGCTCACAGAAAAGCAGGCCCAATATCTTGGGCTGCCGATCAGTGGCCCGTTCAAGCCAGATCACTACAGGTACTAAAGGTTTAGTACATGAGGGTAAGGTGATTACCTCCGTACGCCGCTCAACTCGTGCATTTCAGTTTTGTCTCCGAATAGTAGATGTAAGTTGGTTCCCTAAACCCAACCCATCGCTTTGAGGTAAGGTAGAACAAAACGAAGCCCGACTATATCAGTCGGGCTTCGTTTCATTTCAACGCAAAAAAACACGCAAATGATCGAGAGTGTCACTCGACATCGGCTGTCGTCACGAGTGACGGGTGAGGTATCGTGTTAAACCGTTGACTTGATTCCACCGATACATCGGAAGAATCCGACGAGTGTATTAAGAAGTCGGCAAGGACTCGTTTTGCTTTCAGCACTTCCTGATGAACGATCGAGAAATCGGGGATGTTTGCATCCCATTCAAGAAGCGTTGAAACTCCACCTGTCCACCCGTTTGCAAGTCGAAAAAGTTCCCATACCTGATCTATGACTGGCCCATCGTGTGTATCAATCAAGTGTGTACCACAATTGGTGTGTCCCGCGAGATGCATCTGAACAATGCGTTCATGCGGCATCAAACGCAAATATTCCACCGGATCGAAATCATGATTCCTGGCCGAGACAAAAACGTTATTGACATCAAGAAGTAATCCACAGTCAGCCTCGTCGGCAAGGCGAGCGATAAATTCGGCTTCACTCATCGTCGACGCAGCAAACGTGACATAACTGCTTGGGTTCTCCAAGACAAATGGCCGTTCCAGAACATCCTGAACGATTGAAACTCGGTCGATGACATGTTGAAGGGATTTTTCATTGTACGGTAGTGGTAAAAGATCATGCGTATTCACTCCCGCAATGCCGGTCCAACAAACATGGTCGGAAATCCACCGGGCATCAACGGCACTTGCCAGGCGTTTCAGCTTTCTTAAATAATCAAAGTCCAACGGTTCTGTACTGCCGATCGACAGCGACACTCCGTGCATGACGATCGGGTATCGCTCGGCAATCTGTTCGAGTACATATCTTGGACGTCCTTGCGAGTCCATAAAATTCTCGGAAATCACTTCGAACCAATCGACGGACGGGTTCTGATTTAGAATATGATCAAAATGAACAGACCTTAGACCAACGCCAAGACCGAGATTCTCATAACCAAATCGACTGAGCATCATTCATCCTTCGCGCGACCGGCACGCGTCGTTGTGATCCACACAAACACTCGTCCCGCTTCGTCCTGCCACAACTCGCGAGTCAATCGCTTGGGAACAACAAGCTGGCGAAGCGCAAGGCTCCACGTGGTCATTTTGCGAGGGAATGAAACTTTGATTTTTTCCAAATCGATCTGCTTCGCTTCCAGTTCGGCATAGTCGATCAGGATCGGGGTTTCTGCCAGTTCCGAGATGGCGGTCAGAACATCGGACAGTTCGACATCCGAGAGTTCGATCGGAACCATAGCGTAGAGCTTCGGTGCCGCTTTAAAAGTGGCCCTCTGTACGGGCCAGCCAATTGGCCATTGGTTCAGCTTCGTATTTTGTGGCTCAATCAAAAGCTCGATGACTCCCGAAGGAGTTCTATTTGGCCGAAAACCGAAACCGTTGTCGCTCAATGATAACGCCAGCGCCAGTGCCGCACTGAAACCTTTCAACTCTTGTCTGACACGAGCCTTGTCCCCGAGTTTGGTGAGTTGCTCGACCGCGTCGGAATTCCAGCGTAATGGAAACTCTGCGGGAAGGGGTAACTTCGTCACAGCCAGCTTCAATGGCAGGTTTTCCGTCTCAAAGTCCACCTTTTTGAGCAAGCAGTCGAACAGGGTCGCGAATTGATCTTCGCTCAGTCCCCACAACGACTTTCCCACCGGCGTTCCCTTGATTCCGTAAGTCCGTAATTCATTGATCCACTCTTTGAGTTTCGTCGCATCACTGAGGGCAAAAGATCGATCCGGAAACACGAGATTTCCAGTACGATCTAACGTACCAATTGCTGTCACGTATCGAGTTTTGCCCGCTTCTCGCTCCTTCATTTCCGGCTTGTCACCCAATATGGGCTTGCGAACGCGAAGTGATACGTCCAGAGGCTCCAGAACTTTTAACCATTGCTGTCCGTGCAGTCCCCCGCCACCTTCGGCCTGCAGCAATTCGAACTCGACCACAGTATTGATCGTGTTAGTTTTCTTGGGTGACGCGGGCTTCTCTTTCATCAGCGACGAATCACCCGGTCGCACTGGCCTTGTCGGAACCTGTCCCACAGCAAGATTGCTGGCCAGTAACGACCCAAACACAATGCTGATTTTCAGTGCAGAAGACGCAACAGAAACGACCTGTACTGTCTTGAATTTGCCTTTGCGGAAAGAACCCCAATCCGACTGTCGATCCCCACTTTTGCAAAAGCGACATGATTTTACGATCAAACACTGCATGGCTGCTTCCTGCAATAAAACGAACTCACAAGTATCAAACATCGTAAGGGAGAAGGATCAACGTTCACAAGACGAAGTCGGATCACGCTGCTCAATCCTCTGGGTTGCGTGGATCGCTTGATCTATGTTATTCGTAGTCAATTACATTGAATTACGACCAGTCCAAGCTGATTCCAGTCGCCTGATTCCAAAACGCGGCGGTGGTTCGACGTTCTTTTTCGAACCCTGAAACAGAGGCAATCGAACAGATGACGATTCTCGGTCTTGATATCGGAGGAGCAAATATTAAAGCTGCTGACGAAGCTGGTCGCGCCGTTAGTCGTCCGTTTGCAATCTGGCGTCAGCCAGAGCAGCTTGAGGATCAGATCACTTCAATTCTTAATGAGTTCCCCCAAACTGATCGCCTTGCATTGACGATGACGGCAGAACTGGCTGATTGCTTTTCCACGAAGTCCGAGGGGGTCCGTTTCATCATTAATGCGGTCGAGAACAGCATTGATGCTTCTGTATCCAGCCGAGCAGGAGTCAATAGCTCATCGGTGCAGCCCCCACGATTCAATTTGATGACTTGGACAACTGACGCTCGATTCGTGAGTCCCGACGAAGCGAGAGAGTCATCTACGCGCGTCGCTGCGGCGAATTGGAATGCGCTCGCCACCTGGTCCATGAAGTTTGCTCCAAGTGGCAGCGGAGTCCTCATCGATATCGGCACCACGACCACAGATATCATTCCGTTCGAGGATGGAAAACCGGTTCCCATTGGGCTGACGGATGTCAACCGCCTGCAAAGTGGCGAATTGTCCTATTCTGGCATCAGACGAACTCCGCTTTGTGCCGTGGCACATAGCGTTCCCCTTGAGAATGGATATTGTTCACTCGCCGCAGAGGTCTTCGCCACGACTCTGGATGTTCATCTGCTGCTGGGTGACATCGCGGAGGATGCTCAAGACCTCGATACCGCAAACGGCAAGCCCGCTACGAAGCAGGCGGCCCACGATCGTATCGCGAGGATGCTTTGCTGCGACCGTGATGAGGTTTCATACGAACAGGCCGTTCATATCGCCATGTTCCTTGCCGATGTCCAGCGACAGCGACTTGCAGGTTCACTTGAACGAGTGATCAATCGACTTTCGTCAGCCTGCTCAACAATCATCGTGTCTGGCTCGGGATCATTTCTCGCTCGTCAATTAATCCATGAAAATCGAAAAACGAAGGACGCAACCGTGATATCGCTGGCAGATCAATTCTCGCCCGAAATCGCCGAAGCGGCCTGTGCCTATGCTGTCGCTCAACTTGCATCGAAGTCGCAATGAGCACGTGCGTAAGATTGTGCGTACAGTTCCCGGCCATATGGTCGACTCCTTCGCCACTTTCGTCAAAGGAAATACAAAGCAATCTCAGTGAATAACGCGCTCGCCTGAAATCACTCGAGATCGAAACAAGACTCACTTCTGATTGACCGTCTTGCGGAATATACTCTGGTTTTTCTTCAAGTCATTTTACACCCGTAGGAATCGCCGGAATGTCAACTCCTGCACCGACTGAATTCAAAGCGGTTTTAGACCAGACCGACCTCGCCAACATCCCTCGTGATCTGAGCTTCCATCCGGTACAGAACCCGTCACCGCGCGTGCTCACCAGCGCCCAGATTGAACAGTTCAATCGTGATGGTTACATCGCGGGAATTCGGATCTATTCCGATGACGAGATCAAAAGCATCCGAAGTTACTTTGACAATTTGCTCGCGAAAGTCGTGGCGGCAGGAGGCGACAGTTATTCGATCAGCTCGGCCCATTTGAAGTATGGACGAGTCTGGGACATCGTCACGAACGCAAAAATCGTCGCCTGTCTGCGAGATTTGCTGGGCGAAAACATCATCGGATGGGGATCTCATTTCTTCTGCAAAATGCCTCACGACGGGAAAAAAGTCGCCTGGCATCAGGACTCAAGTTACTGGCCTCTGACCCCGTCAAAGGCAATCACAGTCTGGCTCGCCATCGACGATGCCGATGTCGAAAATGCCTGTATGCGATTCGTCGCTGGCTCACATCACCATGGTGCGATGACGTTTCGGCCCAGCGATCCTGCCGAACACAATGTCCTCAATCAAACCATCGATAACGTCGAACAGTACGGCCGCTTTGTGGACGATTGCCTGAAAGCGGGCGAAGTCTCGTTTCACTCAGATCTCCTGCTGCACGGCTCCGAAGCGAACGATTCCAACCGCCGTCGCTGCGGACTGACCTTGCGTTACGCTCCTGCGGACGTGCATGCACATCTGGGCTGGAACCAGAAGGGTGTCTGGGTCAGCGGTACTGATTCATCAGGACACTGGATGAACCGAGCCCGTCCTTCTGAGGACTAAATCAAGTTATGCGTTGGCAGCTTGGCTGAGTATCTGATGGTCAGTGGGGATGCGTATCCTGAGCGTGAACGCATCCCACCAACCAAGCCTCGCTTGACCTCGCGTTGGTTACTGGCAAAAGATTGCCGTCATCCCATTGTGCAGATCAAGCGACGGACCAGAAGTCGTCGTCGTCAACTTCGTGCGTGCGTGAGATCGGCGGCGGCATCTCGTCGACGTGCTTCACCTTCCGTCGAGTTTCCACCGGATCAATTCCCGTCAGCGGATACGCCTCCAGGATCTTGTTGATGCGGATTTCGATATTCGTCAGTTGCTGGCCTTCATCCGGTGCAACAAATGTAATCGCTGCACCCTGACCTTCAGTCGACGACAGCCGTCCCGTGCGACCGACCCGATGCACATAGTCGTCACAATCCTGAGGGATGTCGTAATTGATGATGTGCGAGATACCGCTGACATCGATCCCTCGGCCCATCACATCCGTGGCAATCAACAGCCGGATCTGACCATCGCGGAATTGTCGCATCACCCGATCCCTGGCGCTTTGGGCCAGATCACCATGAATGAATGCCATCTTTGGCAGGCGACCGACAAACCGTCGATGAACCTCTTCTGCACCACGCTTTGTTCGAGTAAACACGATCGCTTGTTGCGGCCGCTCTTGCACCAGCAATCGAACCAGCGTGCCAAACTTTCGATGGTGATCTACAGTGATATAGTACTGGTCGATTGAAGCATGTGCGACGTTCGAGGCCGACACGTCAATCCGTTCAGGGTCACGCATGTACCGCCGAGCCAGACGTTCGACGGGTGGTGGCAAAGTCGCCGACAGCAGTAACGTCTGTCGATCTTCCGGACATTGCCGCAAGATCTTTTCGATATCCGGACGGAAGCCGATATCCAGCATTCGGTCGGCTTCGTCCATGACGACGATTTTCAAATCGGCCATCTTCAGCAGTTGCCGGGCCATCAGATCTATCACTCGACCGGGAGTCCCGATCACAATCTGGGCACCTTGTTCCAGCTTGCGGATCTGCTGATGAATCGGTCGTCCACCAACGCAACAGGCGGTCGTGACTTCGCATTTCAACGCGAGTCGATCCACTTCGTCAGCCACCTGCTGGCTGAGCTCTCGTGTTGGGGTCAGTACGAGTGCTTGAGTTCGTGGGTCGTCGAGATCGATCCGATCAAGAATCGGCAGCACGAAGGCGGCTGTCTTGCCGGTGCCGGTGCGAGCCTGTCCGATACAATCGCGACCGGAGAGAGCGACGGGAATAAACGCGGCCTGAATGGCACTCGGATCAGTAAAACCAGCTCTCTTTACCGAGAACAACGAATCCTGACTGAGCCCCAAATCATCAAACCGGGAGGGAGCCTGCTCCATAACTGCGATCAACCGATCAATTCCTTTCCCATACCAACCCGCCGTTCCATGCACTTTGGCAACGAACGGCATTCAATCTTAACTGACGCAATACCAGAGCCTCTGATATCACGGAACACTCGAAATTGAATTTCGAAGTTCTCATCCCCACGTGAGATTTCCTCGTTTTGTTACAAATAGGGTAAGACGCACCGCCACGCCGGTCAATCGATCGTTCACTTTACCGCCGATTCCTGTAAGAATACTTTTCAAAGATTCCGAAGATCGGATCGATTGATACCAAAAAATCAAATGACTGATTCCTCCCGATATGACATTGCCATCGCTCGCCGAGTCACGATCCAAGGTGTCGTTCAAGGTGTCGGTTTTCGCCCGTTTGTGTTTCGCCTGGCCCAGATTCATCGCATTAAGGGCTGGGTACTTAACGGAAACGACGGAGTCGAAATCCATGCGGAAGGAAAAAACTCGGATGTCGAAGCCTTTCTGATTTCCGTTGATGCCCAAGCACCTGCCGCAGCCCAAATCAAAAAGGTCATTGTTCAGGTCGCTGTTTCCGAGGGATTCACTGATTTCCAAATTCTGAACAGCCGCCGCGAATCGGCTCCGTCGGTTCGTATCTCGCCAGACCTCTGCATCTGCGATGAGTGTTTACAGGAATTGAAAAACCTATCCGATCGACGAAACCAATACCCTTACATCAATTGTACCAATTGCGGACCCCGCTATTCGATCATTAATCGTCTTCCTTACGATCGCCCCGGTACGACGATGGCCGAATGGAAAATGTGTCCGGCTTGCCAGCAAGACTACGACAATCCACTCGACCGCCGCCATCATGCTCAGCCCACCGCCTGTGGTTCCTGCGGGCCAGGTTACCGACTGGTAGAGGCTCATCTCACAACGGACGGAAGCGAACGGGCTATCCGTCGAGCAGCGGAATTACTCGTGGCCGGAAGCATCGTCGCGGTGAAGGGGTTGGGTGGATATCACCTGGCCTGCGATGCAAACAATCCCGTTGCCATCACCGCTTTACGCGAACGGAAATTCCGCAAGGAACGTCCGTTCGCTCTGCTGGTTCGCAACCTGCAAGAAGCCAAAAAATACGTCCTCCTTTCTCAATGTCACGAACGGTTACTTCAAAGTATCGCCAGACCAATCGTGCTGGCACCTGCTAACGTCGAGTTGCCAGGTGTTTCACCCGATAATTCAACGCTCGGAGTGATGCTCCCTTATGCTCCGATCCACCATCTGTTGTTTGACTACGGGGCGCCCGGTCCTTTAGTTCTGACGAGTGGTAATCGCTCGAGCGAACCGATCTCCTACCGCGACGAAGATGCAATCAGTCGACTGACTGGAATCGCCGATGCGATTTTAATCGGCGATCGCCCGATCGCCCGACGTGTCGATGACTCCGTTGTCGCTGTTCGATCTGAAAAACCATTCATGATCCGTCGTGCTCGGGGTTATTCCCCCGGAGCCGTCAGTGAACTACCGATTGTCGATCCGATACTCGCCTTGGGAAGCGATCTCAAAAATGCCATCGCGCTCGTCGTCCGTGGCCAGGTGTTCGTCAGTCAGCATATTGGCGACCTTGGAGATTATGAAACCGACGAATCCTTCCAGCATACCGTGCATGATCTGCTTGCCATGTACGAAATCAATTCCTCTGAACTCACCATCATTCATGATCTTCACCCGCAATTCACTTCAACCAGGTTTGCGCTCAGTTTGCCCGCCCGACGACACATTGCCGTTCAACATCATCACGCACATATCGCCAGCGTTCTGGCCGAACAAAATCTCTTGAAGGAACAAGTCGTCGGCGTTGCGTTTGATGGAACAGGACTGGGGACCGACGGAACCATCTGGGGCGGTGAATTCTTTGTCGGCAGCGTTTGCGACGGCTTCGAACGATGTCATTCGTTGCGACCTGCCAGAATTCCAGGCGGCGACGGGGCTGCCCGATATCCCGTTCAAGCAGCAGCAGGATTTTTGGCCGAACTGACAGACCTTCCCAATTTGACCAACCCCCCTTTTGATTTTCCCAAGCGTTTTACCGATGCCACGAAATTAGTCGAAAAGAACCTGCGCTGTTTCGTTTCGACATCCATGGGCCGTCTGTTCGACACCGTTGCTGCTCTTGTCGGTTTTCTCCGCGAATCGACATTCGAAGGTCAGGCGGCCATCTGGCTGGAACACCAGGCAGAACAATCTCCGCTTCAAGCTCCGTATCCATTTCCTGAACTCGACTATCGTCCGCTGTTGAAGCACATCATTTCGGATCGCCTCGCAGGCCGCCCGGTCTCTGAAATCGCCTCAGCATTCCATGCGGCAGTCGTCACAGCAACGGTGCATCAAGTCCTACGCCTTCTTGGAGAAAGAACCGTGAACACGGTCGTATTTTCAGGGGGCGTCTTTCAGAACCAATTATTGCTCAATTCGCTTCTGCATGAGTTCGAACAATATCCCGAGATTCGCGTATTGATTAACGAGCAAGTTCCGGCCAACGACGGCGGCATCTGCGTCGGCCAGGCCGCACTCGGAGTTTTTTAACAGTTCGAACCCAACTTTTTAATGGTGATGTCGCAGTAGGGTGGGACAAGTCTTCGAAGTCCCACCGACACTTCGTAAAAACTTGGCAAAGTTGGCCAAGTTCCGTATTTCATAGGCTTTTTTGCAGGTTTGAAGTTGGCCAACTTGACCAAGTTTCTTTCACAATTGTCAATTGCTTCCAACGATCGCGTTGAACGCAGGCAAAGTCGAAAGAGGGTAGAGAACACTCATCGACACTAATTTTCACTAATCAGAGAAACGCCGTTGGGCGCGGTCGCCTGACTCCGCATAAGTGTTCGATCGAAGGTCTCCTCTTCTCTTCCATCAGTGCAGATTAGCGTAGATGAGTGTTCCAAAACTCTTCACCTTTCAGAAATTCCCGTCTCACCTGAGTTCGTAAACAAAGTTGGCAAAGTTGGCTAACTTGACCAACTTCGATCTGGCAGGCCGGCTTCTTCGTAGGGTGGGACAAGTCTTCGAAGTCCCACCGAGACTTCATAAAAAGTTGGCAAAGTTGGCCAAGTTCCGTATTTCATAGGCTTTTTCGCAGGTTTGAAGTTGGCCAACTTGACCAAGTTTCATTCACAGTTGTCAATTGCTACCAACGATCGCGTTGAACGCAGCCAAAGTCGAAAGAGGGTAGAGAACACTCATCGACACTAATTTTCACTAATCAGAGAAACGCCGTTGGGCGCGGTCGCCTGACTCCGCATAAGTGTTCGATCGAAGGTCTCCTCTTCTCTTCCATCAGTGCAGATTAGCGTAGATGAGTGTTCCAAAACTCTTCACCTTTCAGAAATTCCCGTCTCACCTGAGTTCGTAAACAAAGTTGGCAAAGTTGGCTAACTTGACCAACTTCGATCTGGCAGGCCGGCTTCTTCGTAGGGTGGGACAAGTCTTCGAAGTCCCACCGAGACTTCATAAAAAGTTGGCAAAGTTGGCCAAGTTCCGTATTTCATAGGCTTTTTCGCAGGTTTGAAGTTGGCCAACTTGGCCAACTTCGATCTGGAGGGCCGGTTTCCTCGTAGGGTGGGACAAGTCTTCGAAGTCCCACCGGAACACCAAAACAAGTTGGCAAAGTTGGCCAAGTTCCCTGTTTCATAGGCTTTTCGCAAGTTTGAAGTTGGCCAACTTGACCAACTTCGATCTGGTCAGCTTTCGCGTAGGGTCCGGTCGAGTCTGCGAGGCCCACCAAATCATCAAAACAAAAAGTTGGCAAAGTTGGCAAAGTTCCGTATTTCACAGGCTTTTTCGCAAGATCGAAGTTGGCCAACTTGACCAACTTCGATCTGGTCAACTCCCCCGTAGGGTGCGGTCGAGTCTTCAAGGCCCACCAAATCATCAAAAAAAGTTGGCAAAGTTGGCCAAGTTCCCTGTTTCATAGGCTTTTTGCAGGTTTGAAGTTGGCCAACTTAGCCAACTTCGATCTGGCATGCGGGTCTCTTTGTAGGGTGCGGGCCGAGTCTGCGAGACTCGTCAAAACAACACAATCATGACAGAACTTTCCAAAACGCAATGACTCGACGCGTCTCAACATCCAAACAACGAACCGCCACGAATCTCCCATCGACGTAAGTCCACGACGAATGGGTCCGTATCAAAAATTAATTCCAAGCTGTCAAAGATCAAAATCGCTTTAGCACGTCACAAGACCGGAGCCACGATTGAACTCCGGCAACGCCATGAAAAAGAAATCGTTTCCAAGATCGTTCTACTCACAACTTTCTACCATCAACTCTCTCGCCGCTCCGGCGCGTCCCCGGATTTTTTTCCACCAGGAATCGGCAACGACAACAACATTACAGAACTTCTTGTCGCATGTAAACAGAAAAACAGACAAAGGTTCTTTACGTTTGGAAGATGCTCGTGAAATTCGATTCTGCCTTGTTTTTCCGACGCTGTCCGCGTCGCCCAGGATCATGAGTTCCACGTTCTCTTACCGTCTTCGGCGAGGCCGTGCTATTCGGAAGCGAGATCGAACCGCAAAGCCACGGCCTTGTCGTAGACTTCAAAACCGTGGCACCCCGAATTTTCAACACGATTACGTTCAAAATGCGCAACTGTATTATTCAAGGCATCTTCGGTCGTTTAATTCTGGCCAGCCTGCAACTCAGTACAAACCACCGACCCGATTTAAAAAAAGGATTTTGAAATCTTCATATTTCCTGGGCCGAATCACCAACTGGTGGCATTCTTATTCTGTAACGTGTTACGCCAGCCGAACCACGACATGTCGAAACGCGAAACAATCGAACACGGCTTAGGCCTGAAGTATTTTTCTCGCAACAAATCAGACCTTCACTTGATAGACCAGTTGATTCCTTTTATCGCCTGGCCGGTTAAGCTGCGCCTGTTTGTTTCACTTGAACGTTACACATCACAATCGACCAAGAAACCTTTCAGATGGACAATCATGTTTTTGGTTATGGATCACTGATCGAATCCGCATCCAGGCCCCGTACGAATCCCGACGCGATCGGCGCCTGGCTTGCGGAGGTGACTGGCTATCAGCGGGGCTGGTTCCATCAGTTTGTCCAACCTGTCAGCTACAGTTGCACTTATCTGGGCACGTTCGAAAAGCCAAAAGCGACGATGAACGGAGTGATCTAAAAAGCGGATGATCTCGCGGCCACCATCCAAAAAGAAGAAGGTTACACGGCAACCAAAGTTCATACGGATCAGATCAGATTGCTGAATGAAGGCGGAGCCTGGTCTGAGATGAACAATTCGACAGTGCACATCTTTGTCAATAACCCCGATTGCATCTCAAAAAACAAAGACACCGTCCAAGAAGTTCCCGATGGCACAATCGTATTTTGATATCTGTATCACCGGCTGCCAGTAACAAGATCAATTGTATCGCACGACAAACGGAAACTTTACTCAGGATTTCATCAGCTTAACGATTGGTTGGAACAAATACTGGGTCAACGACGGAACCTATCCACGACGCGCGCAATTCACTGTGCCAAACGCCAGCGCGATCAATAACTCGCTGCAACAAGCCGGCCTGCCAACGTATGTCCAGCTCCACGACGTACGCTAAATTGACTAAGCCCGACTTTTTCCCCAGAAGGGGGAACAAGAAAAGCCTAATGGCAAGACCGCCTTTGAGAGCCGCAATGGATTTCGACGACAAGGGCCTTCCCCTCAAGGAAACCCTGAGAAACCTTTCTTGTCGAGAAAACAGTAGTTCGAACGAAGCATTGTACCACTGAATCACTGTCTTCTGGCACTCAGTCGCTTTAAATCGCCAGATTAAAAGAGCGAAGCATCAATGAGGCAAAGACCAAGCTTAAACCCCACCGCATGCTTAACCCCCATTCGCTGACTTCTATCAAAGTGTGCATAAGCACACTAAGGCCAAGATTACAAACTAGCATTCAGTTCGCGGAGGCTTGTTTATCGGCTTAATCCGAAACTTGTATCGCTGCGCTCAAAAACTTCGCGGTCACTCTTACATGAACGGGCCTTTCAGTCAAATTGCCACTCCCGGTATAGATATTTCCGGACAATAAGGTTAACGGAATTGGTGGAGCGATCTCGTTTCCTGCGGAGTTGATTCCTGTGGCAAAAGGAAATGGTAACACCGTGTAGACACTCTCTCCAGCGGCAGGGTTGAGAGACACTCTTACGATCACGGCATAACCTGTACCGGTGGGCGTAACTGTGTGAGAGACTCCTGTTACGGTACCGAAGATATGATGACGTTCCGTTTCGAGACCCTTCTTTTTGGCCATGTTCTGCCCCCTCAAATTGAAAAAGATATTTCACTCGAACTCGAAGTTTTGTACTCGAATGACGCCCATAAATCCACCAAAACCCAAACCACATTCCTTCGATTTCGACCTCAGCTCGTCTGGCAGCATAAATGGCGCCTTTAAGAGTGGAACATCATTCACCCAAACCTGAGTGACCGAATCCTTCTTAGCACTTACTTTCAAAACGTTGTATCCGTCTTTGAGCTGGGTCGGAATCTTTATCAAATTAAATTGTGATAGAACTCCTTGAGAACCACTAATCGCGCCAATCAAGAATCGAGAAATTGTCACCTGTTGACCAGCGATTGCCTCGTCCCGGCCAATCTGTATCGCCCAGCATTCGTATTCTTCGTCGGCGATCGATCCAAGTCGCCAGAACACGGACGCATGGCCGACCTCGCTTGCGATTTCATATGTCAATTTCAACGAGGCCTCCCGGCCATCGTTAGCACCGACTTGAAAAAGTGTTTGACCGAACGCATCAACACTAAATCGCTGATTCGCTTCATCGTACCCAAAAGTATCCTTAAAGCTCTTCGGTTGCCATGAAATGAGTTTGGGATTCTTTAGTGTAAAGTTATCACGATCGAGTAACTGTATTGGTTTTCCCGCAGGCATTTTTTTGGGAATCACTGCATACACAGCCGCGATCGCTACGGTCATGAAGACAATCGCAGGCACGACTCGTGTCGCCATATACGAACTGCGCGAGGGCTTTCCTTCGTTTGAAGTCTGTTGCGACTCAAGACGCTCAGCCAACTCCAGCGCTGTTGCGGGACGCTGGTTAATTTGTTTGTTAAGGCATTCCAGGCAAAGTGATTCAAGCTTTTGTGGAATATCACTCTTTATCGCTCGCAACGGCTTCGGCTCGCGCGTGAGAATATGTTGACGATAATCGGCGATCGGCTTTTCAGGATACGGAAGTCGACCAGTCAGCATCCGGTAAAGCACCACTCCCAAGCTATAAACGTCGGTACGTGGATCTGAGAGATGGCTTTCACCACGGGCCTGCTCCGGGGACATATAACGAACTGTACCTACTACTTGTGGCGCTTCAGCAGTCAATTCCTCTTCCGAAACAGCCATACCGAAATCGGCTAAATGCGGTTCTCCTTTGGCATCGAAGAGGATGTTAGAGGGTTTGACGTCGCGATGAATAATTCCACGAAGGTGAGCATGGTGCAGAGCTCTCGCTAGTGCCCCAATCCAGCGCACTGTTTGTTCGAGGGTCGGAAGTTGTTTATCAAGTTTTTCTTCGAGAGTACCTCCAGCCATTAATTCGGAAACGAGAAACAACCGTCCGTCAGCGATTCCGGCATCCAACACGCGAACAATTCCCTCGTGATCAATTTGCGCTAACTTACGCCCTTCTTCTAACAACATGGACGTCAGTGTCACATCGATTCGGTCCGTCCTCAGAAACTTGATCGCCACAGTTCGACCGAGAAGTGTATCTCGGGCAGACCAGACTTCACCAAATCCTCCGCGACCAAGCCGTTCATGAAGCTGGTATCTGTCGAGTAAAAAGCCCGAACCTAAAGCGGTCTTGGATTCGTGTTTTGCGTTTGCATCGTGATGAAAGACTCGCGTCGATGCTTCTGCCCCGAGTGAGCTGATAATCCCATCAAGGTTCTGTTTGATCCAATCCGAATGGGATGGAAAACGATTGACATATGATTTTAAATCGATTGAATCTCCCCGATCGCGCCGAACCTTTATATCGAGCGTGATCAGCCTTTCCAGCATGTACCATCGACCCTCGTCTGGTACTAAGTCAAGAAGCTGTTTGATTGAAGACTCATCGACTGGTACGTTTGATGGATTGAATTGGCACAGAATCTGTTCCACCAGCGAATGGATACTCCCGCTCAATGTTGATTGGTCACCACTCTGCATCATAATTGCACTCGCATGCGAGACCCAAGAGACAAGTTGAGAAGTAAACTCTGCACTTAGCTTGCGGATCGTTTAACGATTCTGCAACCCAAACGGTATTTTCTCGACCGAAGCGTAGCGTGCATTGATCACGATTAAGAATCGCTTAAAGAGGCCGAGGTCTGGGTAAGAATTTCAAATTGAAACCAGGGAAAGCGTTGCTTTCCCGTGCCCATTTGGCCCACCATGATTCAACGCGATACTGACTCGAGGAGGCGCTCGACATCGAGGTTTTCCTGGGCTGGTGTCTGTATTACGTTATGAGAAAAGAAAAACGGATATCGTCGTTTTTTGCCGGCTGGCTGTTCTGGGGTCGGGTGTCAAAATTTCAAAATTGGCCGGTGAAACCTTTTTTCATAACGTGGCGGTCCGTCGGCCATTTTTGAAATTTGGACGCCCGACCCCTCTTTCTATGACGCCATCACATGCCGGAACAGAATCTCACCCCGACCGACTGACACCAGATCGCCGTGGTACAGGTCGTACTCCGATTCAAGCAATGACTCGTCGACTTGAAAGCCTTTGGCGATCAAGGTTCGAAGCATGAGTGGTACGACTTGCGGACGATATGTCGATCCATAGCGGAAGCTTGGCAATAACGGCGGTGGGTTTGGGCCGAAGATGCCGAGAGTCCCTCGACGCATCCCGGCACCGGGACGGATACCGCACTCGCCGAAGACCAGAATCGTGCCGGCGATCATATTGAAACCGAGCACGTCTCCTGCGGTACCTCCGATCGCGATCATCCCTCGACGCATCGTCAGGCCGATTTCGTTTCCGGCGTTGCCGTCGACGAGGATTGTTCCGCCTGTCATCCCTTTGACGGAACCGCGGTACGCGGCACCAGTCAGGTGACCGGCATTCCCTTTGATATGGATCAAGCCTCGCCGCATTTCGGCACCAACCCAGCCGTTCGCGTTCCCTTCCACCAGGATTTTGCCGCCATTCATGTCGCTGCCGATATGACGTCCGACTGAACCTTGAATGTGAAGCTCGCCCGAGGCCATGTGCGCCCCGATCCAGTGTACGCCTGCCAGATTTCCCTCAAACTCAAACCGCTTGTCGCTGGCGTCGCCAGCAATCGTGAACATCTCAGCCAGAGGAAGTTTTTGATTACCGTGAAAGATCTGAAATTGCTCGATTTCGGCGAGCGACTTATCGCAGGCCCAGTCAGGCGTGAAACCCTCGATCTCGACAGGAACAGCAGTTTCGCCGCGATAAATGAGCCGTAGCACGATGTGATCCTTATTCAAATCGAATGATTATTCCATTTTATTTCTGTTCTGTCACACTAACCATCCGACGGATTTCACACAATTGCGAACAGTTCAACCACCTGACATGAAATGATGACATGGAAAAAGGAGCGATTATTCTTTGCGGTGGCAAATCCAGCCGCATGGGACGCGACAAGGCAACGTTACCGTTCGGCCCCGAACTGATGTTGCAGCGAGTCATTCGTCTGGTCAGCCAGGTCGTCACCGTCCCACAAATCGTCGTTGTCACCGCTCCAGGCCAGGTATTGCCGGAAATACCCCATGAGATCACGGTGACACACGACGAACGCCAGGATCGTGGCCCGCTGGAGGGCCTGGCGGCTGGACTACGCGTGACCGCCAAAAACGTCGATGCGGGTTATGTCACCAGGTGTGACGTGCCACTGCTCGTCCCCGCTTTTATTGAGAAAATGTTTGAACTGATCGGGGATAAAGAGATTGCGGTGCCGCGCGATGGGCAACATCATCACCCGCTGGCAGCCGTTTATCGTCTGTCTGTTCTTGACCATGTGCAACAACTTCTTAGTACCGACCGATTGCGTCCGCGATTTCTGTTTGACGAAGTCAACACGCGAGAAGTCCCGGTTGACGAGTTGCGATCGGTCGATCCTGAGCTCGCGACTCTCGAAAACTTGAACCACCCGGAAGATTATCTAAAAGCATTGTCGGCGGCAGGATTCTCGGAAGACGCGAAGAGGCTTCAGCCACAGATGCGCACAGAACCACACCGATAAGAGAAGACGAAATCATAAGACCGGTTTTTCGCATTTATCCGTGCGCATCCGTGTTATCCGTGGTTAAAAATCTTGTCTTATTCTGATTGGCACCAACGTTGTTAATGGGAAATCAGCAAAGTCAAAAAGGCGATTTCACCACGGATTACACGGATGCGCACGGATAAGAAAAGATGGAATAATCAGACCATTTTTCGACTTTACCCGTATCCATCCGTGGTTCAAAATCTTGTTCTATTCTGGATTTTCTGATTAGCGAAGATGAGCGCTGATTAGTGTTCCGATCTTTCTTTTCTTCAATTTTGAGCCTTTGCAAGTCGTTGCTACCGCTGATAAATCGGCAGGTATCCGTATTCAACCGTCAGGGCGAGGACACCGAGGCTGGTTGAATAGACTTGGCCCTGTGGTCGTTCGGCGCCGTTCATGGACTTCCAGCCTCCAACCGGCTGCTGGTTTGCCACAAGCTGATCGAAGAGAATCGACTTGGTCCGCTCCCAGTCAGGCCCGCCAAATTTATAGGCGCTGATCGCGTGATAGTAGGCACCGTAGAAG
>JBAXBD010000019.1:0-22235 GCA_037142165.1 Schlesneria sp.
GTCCTGAACATCAAATCCGTCAAAGTTCAAGACAACATCGCCGAGCTGCAATCCGGCGCGTGACGCAGGTGAGTTTTCGTAGACCTCATTGACTCGAGCACCCATCGCCCGATCCAATTTCAGTTTGTTGGCGACTTTGATATCAAAATGCTCGTCCAATTTCACACCGATCCAGGCTCGGGGCACGACTCCGTGTTCGAGAAGTTGATCCATCACACGCTGGGCCAGATAACTCGGTATGCTGAATCCAATCCCATCATTGCCGCCGCTCGACGTGGCAATAGCGGTGTTGATGCCGATCACACGTCCCTGAAGATCAATCAGCGGGCCTCCGCTATTTCCTGGGTTAATCGCGGCATCAGTCTGAAGAAAATCCTGATTGATGACTTCCGTGCGGCCTAGCTGCAGTTTACGCCGACCTCGTGCACTGATGATCCCGAGCGTGACTGACCGGCTCAGTCCGAAAGGGCTTCCCATGGCGAGCACCATATGGCCGATGTCGACCTTTCGGCTGTCCCCCCATTTGGCAGCGGTCACGTTCGTCGTACCGATTTTCAGGACTGCGATATCGGATTCTGCATCGGTATACACTCGTTCTGGCTGGATTACACGACCATCATTAAGAGAAATCGAAATGGAGTCGACCGGCGTCTTGTCAACAACATGACAATTGGTAACGACGAAATAGCCACTTGCTTTAGAGCTTGTCAGGATCACGCCCGATCCGGTTTCTTCTTCTTTTCCTCGGCCCCCTTGAACACGCTTTTCACATTGAATGTGAACAACGCTTGGGGTCGTCACGGCTGCAATTTTTGCGAGGAGCGCGCTTCCGTCCTGTAATGATGAGCCTTCCGTGCTGAGTTCGCGGTAGATCCGTTCCGCCGTCGCGCCGTCCAGGTTCTGGGCGTGGACTGTTCGGTTGGCCGGTAGCCACATCAGGCCGGCTCCGATCATGATTCCTGCAATCAAGGTACCGGCAGACAGCATCAGGGCGGTTGGTTGTCGCATGCAATTTTCGATTCACCGCTGGGCGAGATTAGCCATCAAGACTTCACTCGCAAACCTCGGCCGCATGAACATCCTGCCCCGGCCCATCTGTCGGAAATATTGGAAAGTCCGGAAACAATTCGAACTCGCACCATTCTATTCCAACAAGGAATCACTCGGCAGACGACAAATCCAAATTGAACCTTTTTCGTCGAATACCACGCGGATCAATTGCACAGGATTTCACGTCTCCATCGTCGCAGATGAGATGCGACACGTGGGTTGACCATCCCAATCGTTCTCAAAGAGACGATTGGGATCGCCTTAAACACTCGCGATACTGTGGGAGTGATATCGCTCCCGTTCATGGCCAATTCCCTGAATTCCATCTCATGCCTTGGTGTAATTATCGAATACGCGAACCTTGTCCCATGTTGGCTTATTTTCTTCGATAAATTTCAAGTGAGCCGGAGCGGTCTGGTAAACGTCGTGATCATGTTTGGATTTGAAAACAACCAGCAAAGCGACGTGAAAATCACGAACATTGACCGGACGTTCAAGCTCAGCGACCAAAGGACCTGCTCCGAAGAAAACGACGCCGGGATGATCTTTGAGGTACTTGAAACAGGCGTCGGTCAGTTTCTGGATGTTTTCGGCAGAACCGTCCTTAAGCGTAAAAAAGACGTTGTGGACTAACATCGATTGGTTTGTGTGATCAGTCATCGAAAAAACTCTTCCTTTTTTAGTTCTTATCAATCTCAATCGCACGACCGCACAGTTTTTGGCCTTGCGATTCGCTCGGCGTTGGACGATACCGTCGGGGTTCGAAGGCCCACGCTGCCAACGTCACGAGATACAAATTCGTAAGGCAATATCATCACGAATCGGCTCGTCTCTTGCCACTCTGGTGATTATGATAGACGTAGCTTCTGACAATCGCGCCGATTGATTGGTTTTCAGGCATGTGATCAATAAAAGCAATCGGATGTTTTGGCGATTTGGTTCTTTCGTGAATTAGTTCCGGGTAGGGTGGCGAAATGGTGTTGGATCTCTACGAAGATTCTTTCGGTGACCATCGAAATGCACAGACTCTGGCCAAGGCATCGGAGTTGGCCTACCTTCCGGAAGATCTGGGAAAAGCAGAGTTTGCGGCACTTCTGGGGCTCGATGCACGATTGATCAGCGTGGGGAATACCCAGGCTTATATCGCGCAAAATGCGAATAATATTGTTGTCGCTTTTCGAGGGACCGAGTCTCCTACAACGTTCGAGGGGCTGAAGGACTGGCTACTTTCCGATGCCGTTAACCTGTTAATCCTGCCAACGGGTCGACTGGGGACGGATTTTGCTGCAGCCGGAGTGGGAGCGCGGTTTCATCAAGGGTTCATCAACGCCTTGGATGATATCTGGCTGCCGCTGTTTTCTGGCGTTGAAGACGAAATCAAACGATGCGACCGTCCACTTTGGATCACCGGGCACAGTCTTGGGGGCGCATTGGCTGTTTTGAGTACCTGGCTGTTCACGCGAAAATTCGTGAACGTACATCAGGTCTACACTTTTGGAGGCCCGATGATTGGGAATGTCGAGGCGTCCAAGGCCTTTGATCGAGAACTCTCCGGTAAGATTTTTCGATACGTGAATGGTCCGGACCCTGTACCGAAGCTTCCCACGGTGAGCCTGATTGCAAACGACTATGGTCATGTTCAAAAAGAGATGTCGACTGGTGTCGGGCCTGGCGCATCTTCCTCGGCAGCACTGTTCGCGGATTTCTTGAGTCGATCGGCGAATGGAGTCATTCAAGGGACTTTGGTTGACGATGTCTGGAAAGCAGTCTCACAAACGGTGGAAGCCCATCTGATGCCCAGTTATCACAGTATGATCGACAGGCTGATGGGAAAGAAGTAAACCGGAAAGAGATGTTCTTGCCTCTTTATTTCACGTCAAGCGTGCTGGAGCGACAGGCGGGCTTTGCCAGAACCATCTGCACGAGTCCGCAGTTTCGTTCGAGAAAAGCCCCCTCACAGTAGCAAAGATAGTAGTCCCACATCCGAATAAAGCGATCGTCAAATCCAAGTCGACTGACTTCAGTGATCTGTTCGAAGAACCGAGTCCGCCAGTCGCGAAGTGTCTTGGCGTAATGCACGGCGAAGTCTTCCAGATGGGTTAAACGTAAATCTGTCGACCGAGTCAGCACGTTACAGACGTGAGTCACTGAAGGGAGGCACCCTCCAGGAAAGATGTATCGCTGAATAAAATCGACATTGCGAATGTAGCCCTGATACAGTTGGTCGGCGATCGTGATTCCCTGCAGAACGAACAGACCATCCGGTTTCAACAATCGACTGCAGCATTGGAAATAGGTGTCGAAGAATTCATGACCGACCGCCTCGATCATTTCAATCGAGACTAGCTTGTCGTACTGGCCTTTGAGATCGCGGTAATCCTGCATCACGACCGTCACGCGATCGCTCAGTCCGGCATCGGCGATTCGACGCGTTGCCAATTCAAATTGTTCTTGAGAAATCGTCGTCGTCGTCACTCGGCAGCCGAAATTCCTCGCGGCGTGCAGAGCAAAGCCACCCCAACCGGTTCCGATTTCCAGGAGATGGTCCTGCGGCGAGAGTCGGAGTTTCTGGCAAATCCGTTCATTCTTTGCTGTCGAGGCATCAAAGAGCGTACTGTCAGATTTTTCATAGATGCCGCATGAGTACATCATTGTTTCATCAAGAAACAGCTTGAAAAAATCGTTCCCCAAATCGTAATGGGCTGCGATGTTTTTGCGACTTCCTCGTCGAGAATTACGGTTTAAGCGATGTGCAATTTGATAAAGTGGCTCGAACATTAAGGAGAGCCATCCCGGTTTAGCGGCTTGTGATTGCGAATTGATCACCAGGATCCGGACAAGATCCGTGAGATTATCGCAGGACCAGTCGCCGTCCATAAACGATTCAGCAGCACCGAGATCGGCTCCGAATGCCGCTCGAGGATAAAACCGTGATCGATGAACAGTCAAAACCACATGGAAAGGACAATTCAAGGTGGTTTGCCCAAAGGTTTGATGGGACGGTCCTTCAACCAGCGTGATTTTTCCTTGTTGGATCCCTTTCAGGCGCGAGATGACCGCGCTTCTGGCAAATTTTTCACGAAGACAACGAGGCGAGACATCGCGTTCGCTGCAATAGCTTTCCAAGGACAGTGATGATTGCGATTCGGTGATGCTGCTCATGTCGTCAGTTCTCGATGGAATCTTGGGTCGGCGTATCCGTTTGAGGAATCTTATCTGATTCGTCCAATCGGTCATTTTTGGGATGAGGAACGTAAGGAATGCGTTTCCACCACAGCCATAACGCCTGCCAATAAATATTGGCCATAACTCGTGCTGTCATCAATGGATACAAGGCAAGAACTCTTGCGAGCGACCACGTCGTGATTTCCTGTCGCTTGAGATTCAATGTCGCATCAAAACACGCGCAATCACTCCGCCAATTCTCAGCCTGTAGCACTAATTGATCGCTCGGGCCAACCAGATTCCAGCGGTATTCATAGTCCATCGTCATAAAGGGGGAAACGTGAAACGATTTTGCAAAACGAAACTTATGTTTTTCGGGTTCGCTTTGTGAACCGACAGGATAATTCTGTTTTGAATCAACAACAGGCAAAACATAGCAATGTCGTTCTCGCCACGGGGTGTTCGTGACTTCTGCGACAATGCATTGAATCTGATTTCCCGTTTCATCAAAACAAAAGAATACGCTTAATGGATTGAAGCAGTATCCCCAATAACTCAAATGCGTCAGCAGCCGAATTGGTCCGCGGGGGCGGTTACCCGTTTGATCTTCGACAAGATTTCGGACTGTTTCGTCCAGTGGCCGGGTTGTGTCGCCGAAATGATCACGCCGACGAAACGTGGCCATATTCCAATTTTCATTCGACCAGAACCAGCGGCCATGAAACATCGTAGGAAGTTCGTCGAGATCGAGATACATCATGAAGAGCGACGCACGAAATTC
Source organism: Schlesneria sp. (assembly GCA_037142165.1). GTDB lineage: Bacteria > Planctomycetota > Planctomycetia > Planctomycetales > Planctomycetaceae > Schlesneria. Next base: position 4,997 of record JBAXBD010000019.1, read on the forward strand.
GTGCCGAACAGGCTCGAATCGTCGGTGCCGAACGGTCCCTTCATAAATGCCACTCTGCATGATCCATGCCCTATCGATCAGCGCTTTTCGAGTTGCTAATGCCAACTTCTATTCGATACCGAACGCCTTCGCTACGACCAGAGCGCTTTTTACGCCGTCTTCATGAAACCCGAAGCCCCAATAAGCACCGCAAAAGTGCGTTCGATGGCGGATACCACTGATCTCCGAATGGCGGCGTTGCGAACAGACTGATTCTGGAGAATAGATGGGATGTTCATACACAAATCGTCCCAGGATTTTGTCGGGCTGAATCGCATCTTCCCTGTTCAACGTCACACAAAATGTTTCGGTTGAATTCAATCGCTGAAGAATGTTCATTTGATAAGTCACCGATGGTGCGTCCAGCGGACTGTTCGACAGGTGGTAATTCCAACTGGCCCATGCACGACGCCGCTTTGGCAATAAGGATGCGTCAGTATGGAGCACGGCGACATTCTTCGAACAGACAAACGGTGCCAAAACCTCACGTTCGAGAGAACTCGGGTCGCCGAGCAATCGCAACGCCTGGTCACCGTGAGTGGCAAATACGACCTGATCGAACTGTTCAGACCCGACGGTTGATGTCACGTCAACGGAATCTTCGGTTCGACGGACCGAAATTACAGGGCAGTTCAACCGAATTCGATCGCGAAAAGAAGCTGTCAGCCTATCAATGTATTTCCACGAGCCACCGACGATCGTGCGCCAGATTGGACGATCAGTCAGCGTGACGAGTCCGTGATTAACGAGGAACTGAATAAAGTAACGAGCTGGAAACCCTAACATTTTCGAAGGAGATGTTGACCAGATCGCGGCTCCCATCGGGATTAAATAGTTTTCGCGAAACGTCTGCGAATAGCGACCTCGAATCAGATAATCCCCAAGCGAAATCTCTACCGAATCCTCCGACAATAATTCGGGAGATTCGCGGTTGAATCGCAGAATTTCCATCAGCATTTGGAGAAACGATGGGCGGAACAGATTCGTTCGCTGGGCAAAGAGTGTGTTAAGTGACGTACCGCAATACTCCAGTCCCGTTCGCTCGCACTTCACGCTGAAACTCATTTCGCTTTCTTGGGATTCGACACCAAGACGATCCAGCAACTGGCAAAAATTTGGGTATGTTCGCTTGTTAAATACGATAAATCCGGTGTCAATCGCGTAAGAACGTCCATCTTTTTCGATGGGAACGGTGTGTGTGTGTCCGCCGATATAGTCGTTGGCTTCGAAGACGGTGATCGAGTGCCTCTGTTGTAGGTACCACGCGGCAACCATGCCTGAGATTCCAGTCCCGATGATGGCAATCTTCATGATCTGACCTTTGCGCGCCCACGACAATTCGCTTCGCACAAGTATCTGGTAGTACTTGGCACATGCGGGTTAATGAACATTGCCTCTTGAAAACACCGCGAATCCCTCATTTTCCCTCGCGCTTGGAAAACAGGAAATGAGCAACCCCCCACTCCTCGCCTCCGCGATAGCCAAACAACTCAGCACATGCGATATAGAACATTCTCCATCGCTGAGACATTAAGTTTGCCAGTTCCTGACCGTACGTGGCCTGGAAGATTGGGAGAATTTGCTTGCGCGATGCATCGTGACGTTTCAGCCAGGCCTCAAGCGTTTTTTGATAATGTTGTCCATTGATGAGCCAGCGATCTTCGAATAGCAAGTCACGTTGGAATTGCAGAAACAAATCGGCCGAAGGCATCAGACCGCCGGTGAAAAAATGGCGAGCCATCCAATCGTTATTTCCGTCGGTTTCGAACGGATAGGCGCATCGACCATGATAGAAAACGTGGGCAAAAAGTTTCCCCTTTGGCTTCAGCCACCGGGCGATTCTCGCAAATAATTTTTCGTAGTTGCGCATATGCTCGAACATTTCGACCGAAACAACCCGATCGAAAGTGCGGTCGGTTTGAAAATCGTTCATATCTTGCGTTTCAACGACGAGATTCGAAATGCCCCGAGAAGCCGCCTGATCGAGAATGAATTTCCGTTGAGATGCGGAATTCGAAACGGCAAGAATCCGACTTCGAGGAAATCGTTCGGCCATATAAAGAGAGAGCGAACCCCAACCGCAACCAAGTTCCAGAATCTCCATTCCGTCATGCAAATCCGCACGCTCGCAGGTCACCTTGAGCATCTCCTGCTCGGCAACCTCCAGGTCGATGACTCCAACATACCAAAGGCATGAACTGTATTTGCGGTGTGGACCAAGCACCAATTCGAAATAGGCTGCGGGAACTTCGTAGTGCTGTTCGTTCGCTGAGGCGGTGTGAAGTGCGATCGGGCTTTCACGCAGTTCCGCGATAAACATTCGATTCAGGTCGTTGAGGACCTCGCACCCAAGCCGTGATTCTTCGCGAAGACGCGCGGCAAGCAATCGACGGATTCCGAATCGGATCAGTTGGTCAGGGAGCCAACCTTGTTCAGCAAGCTCTAAACCGGACAGCATGCGATACCTGTGTGCAATTAATCTGGGAATTTCTTAGGAAACCAAGGAATGAACATGCTAGTTGTCTGCTGATATTTTCGGTAGTCGGCACCGCGACTGATCAACGCTTGTGCTTCTGTCGCGGGGATACCGGTGACTTTAAGCAAAAAGAACAACATGAGCGCAGGCGCAGCCAAGGTCATCCAACCCAACGGGGACGTCCAAGCGATCGCGACGTAAGTCCACCAGTGCAGCCATTCAAAGAAATAATTGGGGTGTCGCGAATACTTCCATAGCCCGCTTCGACACGTTGTCCCTCGGTTGGACGTGTTTGCTCGGAAGCGTGCCAATTGTGAATCGGCAAGAGTTTCTCCGGCCACGGAGATCAGCCAGATCGAAATGCCGAAGAGATCCCATACATCCATCGGGCCGCTTCGTCGCATTGCCAGCCAGAATGCCAGCGAGAAAAACCAGGCTAGCAGCGCCTGCACCTGAAAGAATCCGAGAAAGAACAGGTTGGCTCGCGATCCAAAACCCGCTCGCAGCTTTTGATAGCGACCGTCCTCTGGTTTTCCCAGAACACGATCGCGTAAGAGATAGATCGCAAGACGAAGTGACCAGACGCTTGCGATCGTGACGACCATCCAGGTTCGCCAGGTGCAATCAGGATTTGTTGACCCGTAGAATATTGCGAGAAATCCGAGACAACCTGCCCAACCAACATCAACGATGCCTGCATCTCGTGTCCGCCACTGAATACACCAAAGCAGCAGCATCAACAAAGCAGCGATCATCGAAGCCAAGGCAAGTTGTGAAGCAGGATCCAGACTCATACCTTGGACGACGCTAACTGTCGCTTTGAGTACTCGACCGCAACGGCGTGCAACTTCTTCAAGGCTGCTCCTTCAACTTGACGGACTCGTTCTTTACAGATCCCAAGTTTGGCGGAAAGTTGCATCAGGGTCAAGGGCTCGCTTCGACCGTTCAAACCAAATCGCCCTTCGATAATTTGGCGTTCTCGTTCGGTGAGGTGGTCCGACATGACTTCAACCATGTGCGCCATCAGGCGATTTTCGGCTGGAGCGTCATAGTCAACTTCTTGCTGATCAGGGGTCGACATCATAATTTCAGGATCGGTAACAGAAAATCGCTTACGATCTTTCTGCTTCCGTTCGATTCTTCGGAAAAAACTCCGTCGAATTGCGTGGGTGGCGTAAGTGCTGAATCGGAAACCGAGTTGATAATTGAATTTTTCAACAGCTTCCATCAAGGATAACGAGCCGTCGCTAACCAGGTCTTCAAAACCGTAGCTCGACGTGCAGTACTTTCCGGCATTCGAAACAACAAGACGCATGTTCGACCGAATAATATGATCTCGTACGTGTTTGGCTTCGGAAAGCAATCTCTCGATTTGGTTCAAAGTTTTTTCATCGGGCCGATTTGCGTCGAGTGACAACTGCAATCGCGCGGCCTGGAACTTCAAGAAATTCATCCGACGAAACTCATGTTGCTCCTCGGCGAACGAAAGCAATGGCTCACCCAATGCTGGAGCAAGGCAAGGGAGATTCTCGGCTTGAACATCGTCTTGAACCTTCGGCGAACGGTTCAAAGGGACTGTCTCGAAGATGCCCGGTCGAGTCTGAGCGGTCAGCATCGATTCAAACTCGTCGCTTTCGATGAATTCGATTTCGACGTTTAAGATCCGTTCCAATCGTAATTGGTTCTTGCAGGCTTCGGATCCATTCATTGATGATGCTGACAACTTCATAATCGTTCACTGCCCAGCCAAAAGGAATTCAAATCGTTCAAATCGTTCAAATCGTTCAAATCGCTCGACGGGGAGATGGTAGTCGATCGCTCAAGAACGGCAATAGTTTTTTTCCAATTTTTTTTCGTTTTTCCTAAATCTGAGCAAAACCCATGTTTTCATGCGTTTTCACGAACACATATCTTAGATGTGTTTGATTGTAGAACGGTCTAGTTAACACTATCTTCATACTGCACGATTTGAATGAATCCCAAAAAACGTTCATTTTGCCCATTTGACCGAATCCCGCATTGATTCTTAATTGAGCAGAATTATAAGACTTCAGAAACGGCCATGTGAATCAAAATGCGTCGCCATTGCCGCTGGCTACGACCGTCGAAGTTTGCGTGCAGTCGAGTAAATTCATCCTCCTCTGCCAGTTGATTGGGATTTTGAATCGAGCATAAAGCGACCCCGCGGATAATCGACCACAAAAAAACAAAAAACGTGGGACGATAAATCGTCCCACGTTGATAATTTCTTCTTAATATTGCCGAAAACCAAAATCAGCTCGCAGCGGTTGCCACGGCAGGGGCTTCCGAGGAAACGGCATCTGCCGCTTTTGGCCGCTCGACTATTTGAAGATTTGGAATCGAAATTCCCGTAATCTTCACCCGGGTGTATTTCTGGCGATGTCCGGTGTGACGCTTTGATGCGTTCCGGCGATGAAAAGTCTGAATTTCCAGCTTCAATCCTTTTAATAACGCCGTCACGACCTCTGCAGTGACTGTCGCGCCTGAAATAACAGGTTGCCCAACGATACTGGGGCCGCCGCCATTTGCAAGAAGGACTTTGTCAAACGTTATTACCTGACCGTCATTAACATCATTCCGATAATCAATGGCTAAAACATCGCCCATTTGGACTCGAAATTGTCGACCACCGTCTTCAAATACTGCGAACATTGCATCGACCTTGAAAGCGCTTGCCCTGTTTTCCAGAGCAACCTATTGACGTACCGACTCTGGCGACCCAGAGGGGGAGGGAAAGGATACCGATTTAGCTCTTTGATTTCGAGTCCACGGGGGCCAAAATTCTGACTTCTGTTCCAGTTGCGTTGGAACAGTGGAATTTTAAATGCTCTGGACCAACCCCGACCTTCGAGTCAACCGTCACGGAAACATCATATGTCTCTTCGAGTTGCGTAATATCTTTCCGTTTTCGATTGTTAAGGAAGGCCGCAACGCGTTCGTGAACTTCGACCGTAATTTTTGAAACATCGTCGCGATTGGCGTGCGACATGAGTAGTCGCATCACGTCAATCGCCATGCTTTCACCGGTTTTGACCTGAGCAGTGCCTGAACAACAGGGGCAGTCTTCATAAACCGAGCGTCTAAGCGAAGGACGAATTCTTTGGCGCGTCATTTCAATCAGGCCGAAGGGGCTGATATGAAGGATTTTGGTTCGAGCACGGTCTCGCTTGACCGCATTATGAAGGGCTCTTTCGACACCGCGTCGATGTCGTTCTTCTCGCATATCGATAAAATCGTTGACAATCACGCCTCCCAAGTCACGCAAGCGAATCTGTCGGCTGATTTCCTCAGCAGCTCGTAAGTTGACTTGGTATGCATTTTCTTCAGCATCGTCATCCATCCGAAAATTACCACTGTTGACATCGATCGCCACCAGAGCTTCGGTCTGATCAATGACAATCGAACCGCCCCCTTTAAGTGGCACATGCCGACTTTGGATCCGGGTAATTTCTTGTTCGATGTCATGTTGTTGAAAAATTGGTTCTTTACCGTCGTAAAGCTTGACTCGATCCACGTGGCGCGGAAGTACGATCTTCATGAATTCGCACGCGCGCTCAAAAGCGCGTGGTTCATCGATCCAGATCGTATCGATTTCCGATGTGTAGATATCGCGGATTGTCCGCGTGATCATGTCACTTTCTTCGTAAATATCCACAGGCGCAGGAAATTTCTTAACACGGCTGACGATCACCTTCCACAGCCGCAAAAGATAGTTCAAGTCACGTTGCAAGTCTGCCTGGGATCGATCAACACCTGCCGTCCGAATGATGAAACCCAAGCCTTCAGGAGGGCTGAGGTCGCGAAGAATTCGTTTAAGTCGCTTGCGGGCATCATCATCGGCGATTTTGCGACTGACACCAACCCGCTGCAGTCCCGGCATCAAGACCAGATATCGCCCTGGAATACTGACGTATGTCGAAAGAGTCGGTCCTTTAGAACCGATTGCCCCTTTAATCACCTGCACAAGAACTTCGCTACCACGTTTCAGGATGTCTTGAATCGGCGGCTTGTTTCGAGTGCTTCGCTCGTTGAACTTGCCCTTCGGCGAACGTGACGGCCTGCTATCGTCATCATCATCGGCGTCCAGGTCATCGGCTTCTCGGCCATCAACCAGATGCTTGTAATATTGAAATTCAACATCACTGACATGCAGAAATCCGTTACGACCAACCCCAAAATCGACGAACGCCGCCTGGATACTGGGCTCGATATTAACGACCCGACCCTTATAGATATTGCCGACATAATTTTCGAGACTGTTTCGCTCGACATAAAGTTCTTGAAGTATTCCATCTTCAACGATGGCAATTCGACTTTCCTCCGGTTGGAGGACATTCATCAACATTTCTTTTTTCATTACTCACCCTTAACAAAGAATGAGTGCGCGGAACGTTTTGCAATAATGTCTGGGCCACCCTTGACTTTTTCCGACGCCAAAATCCAAGCAAGATTTCGAGATCCGGGTTTCGCAAACGGGCATTCCAAGAAAAGAATGGCCTGAAAAAATCATAAAACGACGCGATGCGCTGAGGTGCACTGACCGATTCGAACGAAGAGGTTACTCGCTCGACGTCGGGAAGTCCCGAATCAACAGAAAGATACGTAGACGACCGTTGAAAACGTCGACGGTGGGTAGGGCTGTCCACTTTCGGGCAGTCTTTTCCAATTTCGATTGTTAACGCAGAAGCGATTTCCAATCGTCCTTCAACTCCACCGATTTGTGGTGGTCTTCGATCACGTTCGTGTAAGGAGACTATCTGCCAACTCGGCGCGCACAGACCTGGCAACTGCCTTTGGCAGCGAAAAACAAGGTCATCATTCCAACATCGCGATGCTCGATCACTCGGCAATCGTTCGTCGGCACCTGGGTCGCAATTGCGCACTCGAAATGAATCCAATCCAATATGTTTCGTCGCGGTCACATAACCGCGGCAACCTTACGGTCTTGCAGGCGACTGCATCGTAGCGAGCTATTCGAAGAAAAGCATTCGCGGTTCAGTCCATCTGCATTAAATCAGGGCAGAGTCGCCTCAGTTCCCCTCCAAGATAGTTCTCAACATCGCGAGCCACTTCCAGAGTTTCGGCTCGCGCGGCGATTTTTTCCGCCTTTGAGATCGTCAGATTTCGAATAACCTCCTTCAGTTCAGGTATTGCATGGGGTGTGACACTAAATTGGCGAATTCCCATTCCAATCAGCAGCGGCAAAAATACAGCATCGGAACTCATTTGGCCGCAAACAGAAACGGGAATGTTATGCTTCCTTGCGGCGTTGACGACGTTACGGATCATTCGCAGAATCGAAGGGTCTCCCGATCGATAAAGATTCGCAACGGCTTGGTCAGCTCGATCCACTGCAAGAGTGTACTGGATCAGGTCGTTAGTCCCAAGCGAGAAGAAACCTACTTCTTGAGCAAATTCTTCTGCCATAATCGCAGCAGACGGGACCTCAACCATCATTCCAATAGGAACATCCCTTCGAAAAGGAATTCCCTGTTCCTCTAAATCTTCTACGACGTCACTTAAGACCATTTTTGCCTGGCGATACTCGAGCAACGTCGAAATCAACGGAAACATGATCCGAAGATCACCAAACTCGGCGGCTCGCAGTGCAGCTCTCAGTTGTGTTTTAAACAGTTGAAGATGCTGCAGGCTCAATCGAATGCTCCGTACGCTCAACGCGGGATTCACGCTTTCAGGGTACTTTGCTCGTAACGCACCTGGCATTTTGTCGGAGCCTAGGTCCAGCGTTCGAATGGTAACCGGCTGATTAGGAAACGCTTTCAAGACCTGACAGTAGGCCTGGTAGTGGTCCTCTTCGGTAGGCTCGCGGTTTGACTCGAGGTAAAGAAACTCCGTCCGATATAGACCGATTCCAGCGGCGCCCTTTTCTTTGCAAGGCCCCGCTTCCTGAGGAAATTCAATGTTACCCAGGAGGCTGATCGCGACCCCGTCTTGAGTCTCGCAGGGGAGTTTGCTAAGTGACTTTAACCGCCGCTCATGGCTTCGAAATCGCTCTTCAGAATCGCGATATTTGACGAGCGTCTCTTCATCCGGGTCAATGATGACCACGCCATGACTGCCGTCAATAATAATCGTTTCGGAGCCGGCAACATCCGATAGAAACTTTCCAATTCCCACGACCGCCGGGATTTCCATAGCCCCTGCGAGGATTGCTGTATGGCTCGTGTGACCACCGACTTCCGTCGCAAAACCAAGCACAAATTTGCGGTCTAAATTTGCGGTCTCGCTTGGGGTTAAATTACTCGCCAGAACGAGCACTGGTTCGGTGAGATTTCCCAATTCTTCACGTCGCTCGCCAAGCAAATGTCGCAGGATCCGTTTTTCAAGGTCAAAAATATCGACGGAACGCTCCGCAAGATAATGTCCACCAAGGTTTTGAAGTTGCTTTGCATACTGTCCGAGGACCTGGCTGACGGCATATTCCGGCGACTGCTTTTGCTGGATTCGCGTTTCGACCTGCTCGATCAGCTGTGGGTCTCGGACGAGCATCAAATGAGCCGAGAAAATCGCCGCATACTGTTCGCCCAGACGCTCACGGGCAAGTTTTTCATTGAGCGAAATCTCACGGCACACGGCATCAAGTGCGGTGTGAAAGCGGTTCTGTTCAAACCCGACGGCGCTCGCCGAGAGATATCGGTGAGGAATTCGAAAATTCTCTGAACCGAGGACCATCGCTGGACCAATCGCCACGCCGGGCGAAACTGCGATGCCGCGTTTGATCTGCATAAATGACAACAATCTACAGGGAACATCGCCACAGTTTGTAACAATGAATTAAACATGCCGAGGCGGCGATTGAAAACCACACGAGAAAAGTTCAGTCACTTCGTTTAAGGCATCAATCGCATCGGGTCCAGCGACCTCGAGTTCAAGGTTCATTCCTTGTTCCGCAGCCAACGTAAGTAGCTCCAACAAGCTCTTAGCATCTGCTCGCGTCGTACCTCGAGAAAGTATTACGGAACTTTGATGCTGTTGTGCGGCGAGCGCGATCAATTGGCAGGGGCGAAAATGAAGCCCTTGTTCATTGATTACTGTAACCGTTCGTCGATGAATTACTGCCTCAGACATGATGAATCGTTCATCACGTGGATGTTTCGAACCAAGTGACACGGTTTACGGATATGCTGGCAAAACAACAGAGAAGTGTCGAAAGACGATATTGAAAATCGACGCTTCCCTTGGAAACCCTGCTTTGAATCCGGAGTAAGTCTGCATTCCCCAATGATCAACCACATCAGGAAAAACCACTAAATTTCGTTATTATCAGCTTCAGTCAAAAGCTCCCAAATATCTTCGCTGGTCTTCGATTGGCGTAGAAATTTGCAGAAGTGATCGTTTCTCAAATGCCGTGAAATGTTTTCGAGGCCCCTCAAATGATCACCAGGTCGATCCGGCGGTGAGACCAGCAAAAAGATGATGTAGACCGGTTCGCCGTCTAAGCTGGCAAAATCAACCCCCTCTTTGGCGAGTGCAATTGCCGCAATTAACTTGTCGGTCGAGCCATGTTTTGTGTGTGGAACTGCGACACCACGCCCAATTCCAGTAGAACCGAGTTCTTCTCGTTTCAAAATTGCGGCAACAATATTTCCCTCATCTTCGGCCTTAATGCTTCCAGCTTTCTGAAGACTGGCCACCATTGCCCGAATTGCCGACTCTTTGTTCCCGGCTGGAAGTTCCGGAACAATCGCTCCTGGAACAACGAAGTCACACAACTTCATAGATTCTCCCCTTTCGGCTTATCGCCGTTTATGACTACGTGTTGACGATTCTCAAGGCCGTATTGAATTTTCGATCGAACATTCGCCTTCGACACTTTTATTCGAAATCTCTATCTCTCGAAGCAGCGTAGCGATTATGGCTTTGCTTCTGGGCTTCGTTTTTCCGCAGCTTCTGCAATTTCACTTAGCGCCGGGTCACCACGGTGGTCTTGGATCTTCTCTTTATATTTACGGACTTGTTGTTCCATTTTGTGAAGAGCCGCATCGAAGACGGGAATGACGTTGTCCCCTGATTCGCTCGCTACGAAGTCATGGCGATGTTCGGCATCAACCAGGATTTCAACATTGATTCGATCATTGGAAAAATCGACCGTCACATTGATCGCGGTCACCCGATCAAAGTACGTCAACAGTTTTTCCGACTTACGAGCAATGTGTTCGTGTGCGCTGGGACTTAATGTACCGTGTCTGCTGGTAATGGCGACTTGCACCGAAACCTACTCTTTCTTATTGAACTCAAAATACGATTTTACTTCTGACAAAATAACCCCGAGGACAACGCCCCCGGGGAAATCGATGCCGCAATTGTATTCCGCAGGAATCGTCCGTCAATCACGTGAGATACAAGTACACGTCATGAATGAGATTTGATTTACGGGCAACCAGCGATGCCGGCCCATTCGGATCCCGCAAAAACAAGGATAAATCCCCCCGCACCCAAAGTGTAACACCTCGGCGGGATAAGGAAAACCAAATAACTCACAACCGGATCTTCGCCCGCGAAAAAACAAGTTTACCGCAGATTTCATCGCTCGTGCGAAACAAGAAGTCCGTACAAGAAGTCCGTTAGAAAATTGAACAAGTTGACTGTGAGAAAATACTTATCGTCAAATTCTTAAACTTTTCGTCGCGTCAATTCATTGAAAGTCGACGCCGGACGAACTTGTTCGCTGATCGAGATGGAGGTGCTCCAGGTCCGTTCTCGGAAGCGGAATCGAAGGCGTCTGCATGTCGCCTGCAGTCGTCGCAACACCTTTCGCTGGTGTCGAATACAACGGAATACGATCAGACAACGAAGTGGCAACAAGTCGATTGTCGCGTTTTTTTAATCCGGATACAGAACTTCCAGAACCGACTTGAAGGGCGATTTTCACCTCTGATGAATCACGATTTGTTTGCGAAATGGATTGATATGAGGGTGCCGTACTCTTTGGTTTCCGTTCTTTCAATTCGAGACCAAAAAACGGAACTCGAGAATTGCTGTCGATCGAGAAGCTCTTACCACCAATCGTGCAGCCGCTCAAAATGCCGCTAAAAATCGACATAGAGCACACAATACAGACAGTGTGACCGTATACGGCCTTCATCGCGCAGCCCTCGATATGATCAACAGAAAATGGTGTGGAGGGCTGGGTCATAGCAGGAAAGCAAAAACGCGCGAAGGCAAGTTTTTCGAGTCGGGTAACCGACATAAAACTCCTTGCCTGAATGCCGACGATTAACGACAAGACGATGCAATTTTCATCCGGCCGCTTGCTCTAAAACCTCTTCAGCGACATAGATCGGAAGATGCGGATCATAATGGACGGCTAACGCCACGGCATCGCTGGGACGGCTGTCGACTTCGATCAATTCACCATCCCGCCGGATTCGGATCGACGCGAAATAGGTGTGTTCTTCCAGTTTGTGAATGATCACGTCCTGCAATTCCCCCCCGAGAGCCTCGATTGTCGATTTCAGTAAATCGTGGGTTAAGGGCCGAGGCGGTTCTTCACCCTGAACGCAACGGTCAATACTCGTCGCTTCAAACAGCCCAATGAGAATTGGAAATTCCCGCTCGCCTTCGACCTCGCGCAGGAAAATGACTTGCTGGTCATTGATCTCACTGATGATAATTCGGGCCAATTCCATCTGAACGAGCACAACAGGGACTCCTCATATCGAGTGGCAAGACCGATTGTCCGCTTTGAATTGCCACAAGTGCGATTCGAACGTCAAACCTGCCCGAAACAGCGAAAGAGGCAAAAGCAGTCTGCGTCGACGCATGAAGTATATGCGTACCGCAAATAAATGAAATGAAAGGGCAGCAATCATCCGATCAAACTTCAGCCTGTTTCAGATAGAGAAGCTCTTTGTTAACAACCAAGAAACTCATGAATGACTTGATTGACTTCGCTGGGTTTTTCGACCGGCGCCATGTGCCCTGCATTCGAAATCACAGCAAATCGAGCATTTGGCATCGCATCAGAGATTGCCTTCATTTCCGCAGGAGGAGAAATCACATCGTATTCTCCGACAATAACTAAAGTGGGAACGCGAAGCGTCGGCAGTAACGACGATACATCGGGCCGAACGGCCATACCACGATGTGCGGCCGCAATCGCGATTGGGTTGGTTGCTAACACCGTTCTTCGAATTTGTTCCGTCAACTCCGGTTGACGCTCGCTGGTCGCTGGTGCGAACAACTTCGGCATCATGGCCCATGCGACGGGTTCCGGGCCCTCCTTTGTTACAATCTCGGCCATTTTAAGACGGTTTGACGCAGCCTCGGCAGAATCCGCAACCGCTCGAGTATCGCAGAGAATCAAGCGACCGAGCCACTTGGGGTGTCGCAGCGCGAATTGCCAACCGATGTATCCTCCCATTGAAAGTCCGCAAAACGTAATCGGCTGATCTGCACTCAGGGCTTCCAATAACGCCACTAAATCGTCGGCATACTGCTCCATCGAAACGGCGTAGAGAGCACCGTCAGTTCCACCAAATCCCCGCAAATCAGGGGCAATCACACGATTTGTTTTTGAAAACTCGTCGATTTGAGATAACCACATTGTGTGATCGAGTGGAAAACCGTGAACAAGGAGTATAACGGGCCCAGTCCCCTGATCGGCGACGCGAAAACGGACACCTGAAACTTCAATGGTTCTCAACATCATTCGTTTCTCGGGAAATCCACCGGATAAACTCTCAGAACTTCAGGGCTTTTCGCTGAGATCACATTGACACGAGAATTGACCGCATCCAGGGCATCCTGATCCGTATTTTTTGCGGACAGCAGCGTCAAGATCGACGCCTGCAACGTTTGCGATCGTTGCTAGCCAAGCAAGGACATCGGCAAATTCAAGGGCCAGTTCTTCGGGAGTTCCTTCCCGCAATGCAGAGGCTAATTCCCCAACCTCTTCCATCAGCCACATGAATGTTCCATCTACTCCACGTGCGACATCCTTGGGGCCGTACATCTTTTTTATCAGTGATTGTAAATCGCGTAATGAAAGTGGGGTCTCGTCAGTCACTTTTGGCCTTTCAAATATCCGTCGCCTGCATCAAACCACGGATGTACCCATATGCAAATAATCGACCAAGCATCGTATATCCAGGCTCTCCGTCGTCCTCGCCATGCAGTTGCGGAACGTGATCAGGCCGAATCGGACCGCTGAAGCCAATTTCGCGGTATGCGCGCATCGCAGAAGCCATGTTGGTATTGCCGTTGTCATGAAATGTCTCGACGAATGACTCGCGAGTCCCACGAACGTCGCGAAAATGCACGTACTTGACATGCTTTCCCAAGCGGCGAATTGAAGCGGGGATATCGACTCCCATTGTGGCAAACGTCCCCTGACAGAAACAGATTGCGTTGGATGGGCTGGGAGCCAGATCGATCAGCTTTTCAAAATTTTCAACCGAGTTCATGATTCGGGCTTTGCCCTGAAATTCAGGAAGCGGCGGATCGTCCGGGTGCATGCACATTGTCACATTTGCCGATTCAGCCACCGGAATGAGGGCGCTGAGAAAGCGGTCCAGGTTCTGCCAAAGACGGTCCGATGAAATCGTTTCACGTGATATTTCTGATATGTTTGCACTGAGTGACATTGCTCGGTGAGCCTCAGCCAGATCAAATGCGGTCACCTTTGCTCCACCTCGCTCTGGAACATCAAGACGCGTTCGAACCCAATCGGTGCCTGCCATAAAGTTGTAGCAGAGCAGTGGAATACCGGCCGCTCCCATGTTCTGTATCAGCGACTTCATTGCAGTCAGCTCGCTTCCATCATCCAAGCCAACTTTTAACCGTTCAATCGGAAGATAGCCTTCAATCACCGACAGTTTCATTCCGAATGACTCAATCCGATCTCGCAAACGAATCAGTTCATCAACCTTCGAGCCGGGATATCTGCCGACGACGTCAGTGACTCCGCATTGTGCGGCGAGGGTAAGGTTCTCGTCTGACATCGGAGTTAAAACAGTCGCCAGCCGCATCATTTCACGAGGCTCTCAGTCTTCAATTCACTGCGGGCTCGGTCAAACAACGGTGATCGCCAGACGCCCAGTTTTCGAGCCCAGAATTTTGCCAGGACATTCAGCGTGGAAAATCCGTACGTGACACTTCGCCGAAAGTTGATGCTGGACATTTCATCAAAGTAGCGGACAGGAACAGGAATATCACCAAGCTTGAAACCGAAGTAGACCGCCTGTGCTAAAAATTCACTATCGAATACGAAATCGTTCGAGTTTTTCGAATAAGGGATCGTTTCCAGCACTTCACGGCGATAGGCGCGAAATCCACTATGAAAATCGCCGAGATTTTGCCCGAGGGCAACATTTTCGGTAAATGTCAAACAACGATTGGCGACGTATTTCCACGGAGGCATCCCGCCAGAGAGGGCCTCGCGCCGTGTCCGAATCCGCGACCCCATAATGAAATCGCAGATGCCCAGACGAATGATGTCAATTGCTGCTGGAATCACTCGACTGTCATATTGATAATCGGGATGGATCATCACGACATAGTCCGCACCATTTTCGAGAGCCCGACGATAACAGGTCTTCTGATTACCGCCGTAACCAAGATTTTTTTCATGACGAATCACTGTCAGGCCGAGTCGTTCGGCGATTTCAACGGTATTGTCGCTGCTGCAATCATCAACGAGAATAATTTCATCGACCGATCCTTCCGGAATATCGGCGACGGTCCGTTCAAGCGTCCGAGCCGCGTTATAAGCGGGCATTACGGCAATTGTCTTTCCTCGTGGCAATTTCCTGCCTTCTGGAAAATTCGGAAGTTCGTCACTATTTAAAATGGATAACACTACGGCTCGATTCATGCTGAACAGGGGGCATTGTCTCGAAAACTGATGGCGGCATTATCGAGAAATGGAGCCACGTTGGAAGCGGCACGGAGCATCGATTTCTGAATTTGCTATTCACCGCGCATCACCAAATTCGCCGACCATGATTTGACGATTTATACCCCGGCGTGTCACCATAGGGGATCGTTGTTTAATCATAACCGCTCAGCAACCAGGATTCTGCTCATGCCCAAGAAAAAAGCCACGAAAAAGACTTTAGCCAAAGACGATTCGGTCGTATCTCAACGGATTGTCATGCGAACCGGCGAAGCATTGGTCGAAGCTGAACCGGCGTATTCGGCGGCGGAACCAGAAGTTGTGATTGGCGAGTTGGACGGCCCCGTTGGTTATGCCATTGCCAATTTGATCGGGGACCAGACCAAAGGACACTCCCGCGTGTTCGCCATTTTGAATTGTGATGTTCAAGTTCGTCCGGTTACTTTGATGGTCAGCAAAGTCACGGTAAAAAACACAAAATACACAAATATCTTGATGGGCTCAGTTCAGGCAGGAATTGCGAATGGCGTTCTCGACGCTGTTCGAGCAGGTGACATCCCCAAAGAAAAGGCCAACGATCTTGGGATTATTGTTTCTGTATGGCTTGATCCCAGCGTAACGAAGGTGGAAGTGGATCACGAAATTCTGTTCGAAACCAACCGGAAAGCGACAGCGAAGGCTATTCACAAAGCCATGCACAACGAACCGGGAATCGATTGGTTACTCGAAAACCAAAAAGACGTGACACACTATTTCCATCAACTGGGAGTGGAAAAGAAGCTGTAATTCTTCAATGTGACTGTGGTTTGCCTGGGATCTGGCTCAACAGCTCGGCAACGACTTCGGGCTGTTGAGAAGCAACATCGTTCACGTCCCAGATATCTTCCGGTTTGAAAAACAGGGCGGTTTGATTTGTATGATTCGATTGCGAGTGGTCGACTTGCGAATCGGTACAGCTCGCTTGAATACAGAGCCAGTCGTTTGTTCGAATTGCTTTGGCCTCGATGCCGTCGCCGTACCAGACCGCCGACCGTGCTGGAAGGTCTTCTGTCAATTCTCGCAGCCAACTACGACCTGGGTATGGCCGTTGGTCAGTCAAATGAGCCAGCTCAAACCAGTCAACTAACGTCGGGACCAGGTCACAAGTTTGTACCAGTCGATCTGATCGAAGTGAGTTGAGATTTGGAAATCTTGCGTCTCGGGCTACGCTTAAAACGAGAGGGATTCGAGTCCGTTGATCGCCAAGTGTCAGCGCTTTACTCGAAGCGGGGTTCAACTTTGATTGTTTAATTTGCTGCCAGCCAAAGCCCGTCGCCGCCGTCACAATCACGAGTAGAGGCTCGTCAACGACGTCCGGCTTAACCTGAGCGAGAAGTTCGCCCAGCCAATGATCCAATAATGACACCGATCCTGCATAAACAGCGGGATGTTGTGATCGTTCTTCGTCTGATAGATCGGAAACGTCCTGACCTCGTTCTTCAAAATCTTCAAAATAAAGAGCGTCAAAACCCTCAGGTGGAATCCCTGGCCCAGGTGCGTGAACCCACAATAACTTTGACTGTTTACTGATTGGTGACTCGTTCCGTTGCGAAATCGCAGCCTTGACCACCTCGGCGAACGGAATTTCGTCTGGCTTAGTTCCGATTCCTTCACCCCCATGAACCCGAATCACGTTGTCGAATTCAAAGCACTGTTGCCAACATTGAAAGTCACCTGCAGCAATCAATTGTTTCCTGATATGGGAAGTGGCAAGCACAATGTTGTTCATCATTCCCGCAACATTTTTGAAGATCTTGTGGTTTTTCCGTTGCAGGATGTAATCTGAAGCCTCGTCCGGAAAAGTTTTG
>JBAXBD010000020.1:0-22165 GCA_037142165.1 Schlesneria sp.
TGCTCGTCCATGCAAATGACAGGTTTACCGGGATCATACGGTTTTTCGTACGTTTCCAGCACTTCTTCCATGTGAGCGACGAATTCGGCGTCGGCTTGCGGTGGAATGACCCAGTACTCGATTTTTCGGTTTGTCATGCCGTTTTTTTAAGCGTGCGTCGAACGGTTTCGTAGCTCACCGAGTCCACGATTTTTAATTCCACGACCTTGCGTGCCAGTAATCGTAGTGTCCAGTTCGAATAGCCTTTCGGAGGCGATCCCAGTCTCGTGGCAATAATCCGGGCTTCTTGATCGCCTGTCAACAATTTCGCTATCGGTGGTTGAGACCGTTCGACGCGGTGGAGCGTCTCTTCAAATCCCTGTTCGACAAACCGTTGACGAAGCCTTTCGACAGTCCGCGTCCAACAAGAAAACGCCTCAGCGATCTGCGCGTCAGTCCAATTCGGACCATCTGCGTCCGCCTTCAATAGAATCTGAGCACGCCGAACCTTTTGACCGGTTCCCTTCAATTTCTTGACAACGCTGTGGAGCTCATCCCGCTCCTGATCCGTCAATCGCACGATGTACAACTTCTGCATAGCACACCTCCTTGTGCTACGTAGAATCCTCTTTTTCCGGGATCTTGACAATCCGACAATTTAGATGTGACAAAGCACTAGGGGGTCACTGCGACATTCCGTGTGATGGGAATACTCGACTTTGCTGTCGGAACAAAATCATCGGTCGCGATCACCGTGAATGTCCGGGTCGCCGTACTCACCGCCGATCCTGACGTGCTGAACGTCACCAATCGAAGTACCTCGCGGTAGTAACCGACGTAGCTTGCCCCCGTGAACGTCAATGTCCCCGTGGTTGCGTTGAACGAACCGACAATTCCGTAGGCATTGGTAAACGAAAGCAAATCGTGACCACTGGAATTGTTCTGGTATCCAGACGTAATCTGCACCGTCAGACTTGTCAGATTATTACTGTCAGGGTCACTGACAAGTGAATTCCCAAAAATCGCGATCGCTGGATTATTCGCCTTGTAGGTCAGCGCCGTTGAATCATTCACCTGAACAAGCGGCGGCGCATCGATCCCGCTGACTGAGACATTTTGCGTTCCGGACCCGCTGTTTGCATAAATGTCATTCACGGTGATCGTTGCCACGCGAGTGACCGGATTCACTGTCCCGGCAACGGCGTAAAATACAATTGATCGCAGGACCGTCTGATAGTGAGCCGCCGTATCAAAGCCTGTCAAAGTCAACACGGCAGTGTGACCAACAAGGTCTTCGACGAACGTATGCTGAAATGCATAACTGTTATAGAAATCAAGACGATCGCCGTCCTGCCAATTTGTAAAAGCAACCGTGGCACTGTAGAGATTTAAACCCGCTGGCTGTGAAACAACGACATTCGGGGCAACGGTGAGCGGTGCGGAACCTTGAAAGTAGGTCACGGTGCTACCGACCCCGGAGACCACGGGTGGCGCACTGTTCGCGATGGGATTAATACGAATACTTTGAGTACCCGAAGCGCTGTGCGACAGAATATCCGTCACGGTAAACGTCGCGACTTGTGGCAACCAGGTCACAGGATTACCCGCAAGGCACCAGAAGATGACCGAACGAAGCTCCGCCTGATAGTGCGCAACCGTGTCGGTTCCCGTCAAAGTTAAAACAGCAGTATTCGCTACGAGGTCCTCACTGAAAGAATGTTGCAGCGCAAAAGTATTCGAGAAATCCAGACGATCGCCTCCCTGCCAGTTCGCAAACGTCACCGTCGCGCTGGCAATGTTCAGACTATCGGGATGAGTCACCATCAGATTCGGGGCGATCGTGACAGCAGCGCCCTTTTGCACGTAGGTCAAAGGTGACGTGAACCCCGAAATGGTCGGCATCGCACCGGCCCGATCAGTCAGATCGCGAGTCACGATATTGGAAAGCTGCTGGGCATTGTTCGCCTGAAAGCTGATCGTCCGGGTCAAAGCCATGTTCGGTGAGGCACTTATGTTGTGGTACATCACATTGCGCAGTGCGACGCGATAATTCGAAACCGTATCGGTTCCAGACAGTGTCAATGTTCCCGTTGTTGAATTCCACGAACCCGTGATATTTGGCGTGTTCGCAAAGGTCAGAACATCCTGGTGGCTCTGATAATTGCCGGTGATTGAGATTGTGGCCGATGTCCAGTTGTTAAGGTACTTGTCGTAGACGGCAAGTGTCGATGTCACGGGTGTCGACAGGGGGCCAATGGCACTTAACGGAGTCGATTCGATTCCGTATAAAAGGGGAGGGACATTGGTTCGAGTATTGGCATCGACTTCGACGTTCTGTGATCCGATTGTGAAAGTCTTGATGATCGGCGAACTGATTCCCGTCCCTGAAAACGTGACCGTATAAGTTCCCGGCGGTAGCGAGATCTGATAGCCCCCCGCAGAATTCGAAGTGGTGTGATACGTTCCTGCGCCGGTGATATCGATCGATGCACCACCGATCCCTTCACCGACGTCATAGAAATTATTGGCGGTTACTGTATCCGTAAACACGAGTCCGGTGAGAAATGAATTTCCAGGTCGCACGCCAAAATCGTTGCCTGTGTCGACCGCGTTGGCACCATTGTATTTCCCTGACTGAACTGCCGATCCGACTTCTGCAAAGTTGCCATCGACAATGTTCACCCGATGGCCGCGACCGGCTTCGCTCGTATCGATGAAGAGATTCTGGTACTCGTCGGTGACGAACTGAAGCAGGTTGATGGAACCTGTTGTGTATTCAAGAGCGATATTCTCGCCAACTTCGGTCCAACCTGTGTACCCGGAAGCGTTAATTCGCTGTACGGGGGTGGAACCGTTGGAGCCTGTGTGAGAGAAAAAATTATTGGCCAGTTCGTCAGCAATATGACCTTCGATCGACGATTGCAGATTGTCATTCAGGGCTAATGGCTGACGAGCACCCGGAGCCAGCGTTCCTGCGGGCAGACCTTCGTTCAGGGTTATCCCCAGCCGCGTCGCTTCGGCAACGGGATCTTGCCGAGCTCGATTAATCAAAGCGAGAAAATATTCTTCGTAGGCAGTCACATTCGTCAGAGCGATCCGTTTTTCCAATCGTTCGATAGAAACCGCACACGGTTCGCTCAAGATCAATGAACGGACCCTTCGAGCCCGCTTGCCAATTTTCGAATGGAAATACCAGCGTTTCAATTGTGCCCAGAAGTCCACTTTCGAGCCTTTCACCAAATTCGGCCCGCTGTTTTGGTTGGCTGAACAGCCATCACCGTCAGAGCGTCACCAAATATACCAGAAACCGTCCATAAACAACGAAATCCAAATTCTCAATGTTACTTCCGTGCGTTTTCCCCAGCCAGAAAACCGTCAGAAGCCGTTCAGCAGAAATCACTTGCAACTGGTCTTGGCTCATTTTCCGTCGGATTCTATACTCCTTGTCCCGTCGATCAATTCCTAAGGAGTCTCCTTTGCGTCAGCTCTTCACGAGTTACGTTCCATCACGGCGAAGAAGTCGGGTCTGGCTACGACATGGCATTCTTGTCGTACTGGCCGCACTTTCATTTTCGTCTGTTGGTTGCGTGAGTCGTCGGATGACGATCGTTTCCAATCCGCCGGGAGCCATGACACTACTGGACGGACGCGAGATCGGTTACACCCCTGCCTCGGCGGACTTCATCTGGTACGGTACTCGCCAAGTCACTTTGATTAAGGATGGTTTCGAAACCAAAACGGATCTCGTCACGATCCCTGCGCCGTGGTATCAGTGGCCGGTCATTGAATTCTTTGCCGATAACTTTTCGCCAAAGCGAGTCACGGATCGCCGAGTCTTCAACTTCGACCTGCAGCCCAAGCAAATCATCCCCGACGAAGAACTTCGCGCCCGAGCACGTCAACTCCGCAGCGAAGCCCAAATCGGCCAGTAGCCGGCTCAGCCGGTTTATGCGCGTCGGGTGATGGGTTTAGAATAGGATAATCGCTTGCGCGTTGATTGGGATTTCAGAGGGGGTCGGGTGTTCAAATTTCAAAATTGGCCGTTCAGCGGCATTCATTGAAAGTTTGACTTGTGCGGCCAATTTTGAAATTTGAACGCCCGACCCCAGAACATAACGCCTCCGGCAAGCACTTACTCAATGCTGTTTTCCGGGACGAAACTCGCAGTATTCAAACGCGACGGCAGGCAACCGCATCGCGCTACCGATCAACGCGCGAAATGTATTCCTATTCTAAACCCATCGCCCGACGCGCACTAACCGGCTGTGCCGGGCGGCTGGAAGCCGCCGCTACGTGACGCAATCGCTTTTTCCAGGCATTCCCGACATAGACATGTTGCGTCCTGGTTGACTGGCAACACTGCTGGCAAGCTCATACACCAGCAACTGGCACAGCCGTTGGCCAGGTCGCAGATGAAGGGGCCCATGCAACTCGGACATTTTCCGGTCGATTCTTTCGGAGTTTCGCATTCAGGAATTTGCACCGCTGCCCCCCTTTGACAGTCCACTCGAACCGAATGCCACATCAAGCAGTTGTTCATCGCGGGAATTAGCCACGGGTCGCAGCAACCCATAAAGCAGTCCCACTGCAGTCAACAACATCAGGCCGAGCATCACCGGCTGGTATCTCAGCGTGCTGTCTTCAAAGCGAAAGAAATAGCTCCAAGCATGATCGGTTGGAATATCTTTACCAAATCGATCGTGAAGCACACCGAGCGAATTATGAATGAAGTGGTAGACAATACCTGGAAGCAGACTGCCGGTTCGAACGCACATCGCACCGAGGACGATCCCCAGCAGCATCGCATTGAAGACTTGCTGTGGTATCACGTGGATGATGCCAAAGGTAAAACTTGACAGCAGGACCGCCAAGATCACCCGCCCTGACTGACGAAACCCCGATAACAAAAAACCACGGAATGCGATCTCTTCACAGATGGCCGGGGTCACGGCAAAGGCCAGGATCACCAACCAGAGACTGCTCGTTTTCAATTGCTGCATCAGTTCAGCGACACCCTGAGGTGCGGGGGGGAAAAACCACTGCAGGCGCACTAACATTTCGAACGCCAGGGGCTGCAGCACAAATGGCAACAAGACCGCCAACAGAAGTCGCGGCAGACCAGGCCAACGCAACGAGAATGTTCGACGCAGACTGGTCGTCAGAAAAATGCCCATCAATATCGCCGGCGCTGCCATCAGCAGAAATTGTTGAATCATCAATAACTTGATCTGGAGCAGCCCCTGTTCCGCCGTGGGGGTCTGCTGAATCGCTGTCTGGAACGGCTTCCAGGATGCGAACTGCAACAGAATCATCAGCAGAAAACAAAGCAATCCTTCGGCAAATGTTGGTAACGGCCCCTTATCCCGAAACAGGTGCTTCACCCAAAGCCGCAGGTCAGCCTGTTCGGCCTCGCAGAATAAGACCTCTTCACTGCCAAATTGCTCGATCGCCCACCACAGCGCCAGCAGGCTGTAACCGATCGATGTCATCAAGACTGGAATCACATATGCATACATGGCCGCGTCGGGACCATTCGCCTTCAACAAACCCTTCAGCAACAGGCCGGGCCCGATGACAGGGAGCACGGCATAGAAGGGCTGCATTTCCGTGCCGGGTGACAGGCAAAACATCATCAGGCCAAGAGATGTAATCAGAAGGGGTGACAAGTAATACTGACCTTCTTTACTGCTGCGAGCAAAAGTTGCCAGAGCCAGGCACAACGCACTGAATAACGTCGACAGTGGAACAAGAATAACAATCACCCAGACCAGAGAGATTAACGGCGGCATCGTCAGGTCACCCAGCCGCGACGAGGCCCGCCCCATCGCCAACGACGCCATGTATTTCCCCGTAATTCCGACACTGAGCAGATTCAAGAGCGCCGTGGTCATGCTGAACAGCAGGACCGTGAAGAATTTGCCAAGCACAATTTCGGTTCGAGTCGCCGGGCAGATGAGCAACGTTTCCATGGTTCCCCGCTCCTTCTCTCCGGCGCACAAATCAACTGCTGGATAAAAGGCGCCGGTCAGCGTCATGATCACCAGCAATGCGGGGAAGACTTTGGACCAGAGATTTGCCGAAACATTCTCGCTTGCAGCCAGATCCAGCTCTTCAGCGTTGATCGGCGACATCAGAGTTTTGGGAAGCCGACTCTCTTGAAGCTGTTCCTTCAAAATTGATTGTTCCCATGCATGGATGATCTCATTCACACGGTGATAGGCAATAGCAGACTTTTCATCGGCACTGTTTTGTACGATCAGTGGACGAGTGATGGTATCGATAACTTCGCTGTCAGGTCTCCGCCGGGCCAGATCCGCTTGCCGCCTGGCGACATCCCGACTGAAGTCGGGCGGAATAATCACCAGCACCTGAATCCCACTCTGTTCGAACTGCGTCAGCAACTTTGCGTTCGAACTCGCAAGCCGACTGGCAACCTCACTTGTCGATCCGCTGATTTTCTCTGAAGCAACCGCGCTGTTAAGCTTTTTGCGCTCCAGTACAAGAGCGCGAAGCTGCCTGGCGATCTCGATACGTTTCTCTTCGCTCGCGGCGTGACGATTCGAAAGATCCGGCATTGCCGGATCTTTTGACGGCATCAGATCTGCGAGAACAATCAGCTTTTCGACGTCCGCTGGCGAACGGAACCATTTTGAGGCGAACCGATTCCCGTCCAAAAGAGTCGGCGGGGGAAGATCTGCGGCCCCCAGGATCACCACTGTTCGAGGCTGCTCGGTAAACATGGCGGTCATTTGCGCCGTGCCGATACCCATCAATGGATACAAGAACACCGGCAACACGGCGACCATGAACAAGGTTCGCCGGTCTCGCAATTGATCGATAACTTCACGCCAGAAAATGAGAATAACGTTTCGAAAGTTCATATGCCACTTTTTTTATTACGGTGAAATCGAGGACAAAACGACCGATTCGAACAGTGTCCCATTCCAAAAACCGAAGTCTGCTTATCGAAAGAGTAGCCACTTCGCGAACATTGGTCTTGCCGGAACGGGTCTGGCTGTGATAATTCCTTATGTTCGTCAAGCGCGAATCCGACATCAAATCCGACACGAGGAAATGATTGGACACGAAAGACGAGTCGAACTTTGAACGGATGGTGACGGCGTTGGGAACTGATTGACCGCGAAGTCAAAGGTTCTTGAAGAGATCGCTTCGGTGCACCTGGTGCCTGCGGCGACATGAATTGGCTGTTCTTTACCACTTTCTGAATCGTAAGGACTGGGCGGTCATCTGACGGCTCGCACGGGGAGGACGCCAAGACGGCGTTGCGAAACGTGCCAAAGATAGCCTTCCAGTCGCGAGCGTGAATCACGACCATGAGCTCATTGCATGGTGCATTTCACGATCGACATTTGACACAAGGATCGGTCACATGGCTACTGGGCAAAGTTTACTGCAACAGTTTGCTTCGCGTCAGAACGCGGATTCGTATCGGCAGGAACACTGGCAAGGGACCTTCGACGAGTATCTCGATCTCGTGAGAAAGACACCCGAAGTGACACGCTCGGCTCATCAGCGGATGTACGATATGATCATGACCTACGGTACCTATCCGGTGGACGAAGGTCGACGTGACGGCTTGCTGAGATACAAGTTCTTCGACGATCCTGACACCGGCGGTGAAGACGCCATCTTCGGCCTGACCGAACCGCTGACGCAACTTGTCCACGTCTTCCGGTCGGCGGCTCTGAAGTACGGCAGCGAACGCCGCGTGCTGCTGCTGCACGGTCCCGTGGGAAGTTCGAAAAGCACAATCGCCAGACTTCTGAAAAAAGGACTTCAGCGATACAGCCGAAAACCTGAAGGGGCACTCTACACCTTCGGCTGGAAAGAAGATGACGGATCGATCACGTGGGACCCGATGAACAGCGAACCGCTGCAACTGATCCCGCACGCCTGCCGCGAAGAAGTCTGCGCCTCTCTCAACGAAGGTCGTGATCGAAACAAGCAGTTTACTGTCGAGATCACTGGCGACGTCTGTCCGCTCAGCCGCTTTGTCTTCAAAGAACGGCTTGAGAAATGTAACGGGGACTGGACCAAGGTTTTGCAAAGCGTCGTCGTCAGACGGTTCTTCCTCTCGGAACAGGACCGCATCGGGATCGGGACGTTCCAACCCAAAGACGAAAAGAACCAGGACAGTACTGAACTGACCGGTGACATCAACTACCGCAAGATCGCCGAGTATGGTTCGGAATCCGATCCTCGTGCCTTTAACTTCGATGGTGAGTTCAACGTTTCTAACCGAGGCATGATCGAATTCATCGAAGTGCTGAAGCTGGACGTGGCGTTCCTTTACGACCTGCTCGGTGCCTCGCAAGAGCACAAGATCAAGCCGAAGAAGTTCGCTCAGACCGACATCGATACGGTCATCATCGGCCACACCAACGAGCCGGAATTCCGCAAGCTGCAATCAAACGAATTCATGGAGGCGTTACGTGACCGTACGGTGAAGATCGACATTCCGTACGTGACCAAGCTGGGGCACGAACTGAGAATTTACGAAAAGGATTACAACGACCGTCGTGTTCGCGGGAAGCACATCGCCCCCCACACGCTGGAAGTTGCCGCAACGTGGGCCGTGCTAACCCGACTCGAAGAACCAAAGCATCACGGGCTGACCGTGCTGCAGAAGCTGAAGCTGTATAACGGCAAGACGCTGCCTGGCTTCACCACGGAAAACATCGAGCAACTGAGAAAAGAAGCCAAGCACGAAGGCTTGCAGGGAATCTCACCCCGGTATGTTCAAGATAAGATCTCGAACGCACTGGTCAACAATACCGAGGCCACGTGTATCAACCCGTTCATGGTCCTGAATGAGCTGGAATACGGCCTGCAACATCACTCGCTGATCCCGAACGAAGAAACGCGGGAAGGCTATCGTCGTCTGATCTCGGTCGTGAAGGACGAATACACCGACGTCGTCAAGAACGAAGTGCAGCGAGCGATTGCCGCAGACGAAGAAGCGTTGATGAGACTTTGTTCGAACTACATCGATAACGTCAAAGCGTATACTCAGCGCGAAAAGGTCCGAAACAAGTTCACCGGTCAGGACGAACAACCGGACGAACGCCTGATGAGGTCGATCGAAGAACGAATCGATATCCCCGAGACTCGCAAAGACGATTTCCGCCGCGAGATCATGAATTACATCGGAGCCTTGTCGCTCGACGGCAAGAAGTTCGATTACAAGACGAACGAGCGGCTGCATAAAGCGCTTGAGATGAAACTGTTCGAAGATCAAAAAGACACGATCAAGCTGACCAGTCTCGTATCGAACGTCGTCGATAAGGACACGCAGGAAAAGATCGACGTCGTCAAAGGCCGACTGATCAAGAACTTTGGTTACAACGACGAATCAGCGACCGACGTCTTGCAGTACGTCGCCAGCATATTCGCCCGAGGAGACGCAAAGAGAGAATAGTGGTTTGTCAACGACGAAGATTCAGGTTCTGTGCCACTGCTTCGGAGTCTTCGGAGAAGCAGTGTCTTCGCATGTGATTCGTCAGTCAAAGAGCACTGGGTGACCGAAGACGGTCATCCAGTGGCACCCGCTCAGCAGTGACAAAGCGGTAAAGAGAAAGATCACGGCCATGACGCGCTCCATTGACCGGGACAACCAGCGATTCAAAGAGATCGTTCGGGGAAAGGTCCGACAGGGCCTGAAGAAGTACATCACGCATGGCGAGATTCTCGGTCGTAAAGGACGCGAGACGGTCAGTATCCCCGTCCCGAACATCGAGATTCCTCATTTCCGTCACGGTCAAAAAGGGTCTGGCGGCGTCGGTCAAGGTGAAGGTGACCCAGGTCAACCAATCGGTAAAGGGGAAGACGACGGCGATGGACAGGGCCAGCCGGGTGATCAAAAGGGTCAGCACATCCGTGAAGCGGAATTGACGATTGAAGAACTGGCTCAAATGCTGGGTGATGAATTACAACTTCCCGCCATTAAGCCCAAGGGCCAGGATACGATCAAAGCCGTTAAGACCAAATACAACAGCATCCGTCAAACCGGACCTGATTCTTTACGCCACTTCAAACGGACTTACAAACGAGCATTGCGTCGGCTGATCTCGTCCAGTGAATATGACCCCAGTCGACCGATCGTCGTCCCGACGCGTGAAGACGAACGGTTCCGATCATGGACCGAAGTCCCGTTGCCGCATGCCAACGCCGCGGTGATCTACATCATGGACGTGTCAGGTTCGATGACCGACGATCAGAAAGAGATCGTTCGAACCGAATCGTTCTGGATCGACACCTGGTTAAAAAGCCAATACGACGGCCTTCAGCGTCGGTATGTCGTTCACGACGCTGTCGCGCATGAGGTCGACGAGGACACGTTCTATCGCGTTCGTGAGAGCGGCGGGACTCGCATTTCGTCTGCATATGTCGAATGTAAAAAGATCATCGAACGAGACTTTCCGCCAGCCGACTGGAACATCTACATCTTCCAGTTCTCTGACGGTGACAACTGGGGCGAAGACAATAATAGCTGTCTGAAGATCCTTCAGGACGACTTCCTGACCATCTGCAATCTCTTCTGCTACGGACAGGTGGAAAGCCCGTACGGCTCTGGCGACTACATTCGCGAACTGAGAAAATTTGCCGACAACTATGAAAACCTGATCCTGTCAAACATCAAAGACAAAGACGGTATCTACGAATCGATCCGAACATTTCTTGGTAAGGGGAAGTAGGATTCAAGCATATTCGGAATCCTGGACGGTGAAGGACAACTTGAGACGTACAAGATCACGAAAGATCCAACTGCCGTTTTAGCAAGGTGTCCCGTTTCTCTGGAAAAATGGGCTGTTGCCGTGCAGTTGACGCCAAAAACGTCAGAAAAGCGGTATAAGTGACCGCCCACGAAAACGTCGAAGCATCCCCTACTCCTTGCGTTGTGCGACAGAACAGATGTGCTACTCGTTACTTTTCATCAAAGCCCCAAAAGACTGGGCGACGATCACCAATGCCGTGATCGCCCTCACACGAAACAGCGCGGTGGACGTTCGTTATGTCGCTAGTATTGAGGATCTTACCGATGACATGTCGATCGTTGAGATCGTCGTGATGCAACTTAGTGGAAAAGCGGATTACGCTCTCCAGATCTACTGGAAGAATATGGCAATTTTAGCGGATGACGCCGTTGGCATGTATCTCGCGAATGCATTGGACGCACCGGTAATCATTTCGGATGATGGTCCGTCGGCGTACTCATGGCTCCTACTAACGCCCGGCGGTATCATCCAGAAGATTGATCTGGATATCGTACAACTCGACGAGCATTCGATTGTCGAATACAAGTACGCGTAATCCGCCAATCATGTTTCCTTCACGGCGTTACCTGGACTGCTCCAGTCAGGTACGTGAAGAGATCACGGACTTCATCCGGTTTCAGACGTTGCAACAGTCCTTCCGGCATCATGGAAACTCCCGAGGCGACTCGGTGCTCGATTTCATTCAGAGGTACCGTGACCTTTTCATTCGCCGTCTGAATCGTGATCGCGTTTTCACTTTCAGCGATGACCAGTCCGGTAATGATTCGTCCATCCGTTTTTTCGATCACTTGCATCTGAAAATCTTTGGAGATCGAAGCGCTCGGGTCGATCAGATTGAGCAGCAAATAATCGATATTTGTTCGCTGCGCGCCGGTCAGGTCAGGACCGATCGGCGTCCCCGCGTCGAATAGCCGATGACAATTGGCACATGTCTTTGCGAAAATCGTTCTACCGTTGCGTCGATCTCCAGTCTTTATTGTGTCTGCGGTCAAACGCTGTTTCAGGCCAGCAATCAGTCGAGCTTTCTCCTTGGAAGTTTCACGAATCTGGCCCCAAAGGTTTTCGACCCTGGAGGAAAGTTGCTTATCCCCCAGGCTGTGGATCTGCCGTGCCGTGAATGCCGTTAGTTCCGTACGGGAAATTCGCTCCGCTTCGACTGCATCCAGCAGCGATTTGGCCCAGGCCGGTCGAGCCGCCAAAGTCTGAATCGCGTCCTGACGTGCCGACGAGTCTGCATTGGGATACGCCTCGAGAATGGCCGCAACCGTTTGAGGATGATTGTACTCGGCCAATCCCTTCAGTGCGGTACTTTGCGTGGCGGGGTCGCCAATCAGACCGATCAGTTGCGAGTCGAATCCATCAACATGTTTCGCCACAAGTGCGGAAATCGCTCGTTGCCGATCCACCGCTTTGGCTTTTTTGTCTGTCGACATCTCGACCAGCGATTTAATGGCCATCGGGTCATTGAAAATCAAAGACAGCCGCACTGCCTGCTCACGGACAGATTCATCCGTCGAAGCGCGCAGTCGAGTTGAAACCGCTGGCCATGAATCAGGCATCACCAGACTTCGCGTCCCCTCAAGTCCTCGCAAGATTCCTTCCAGGAATTGTCGTTGTCGATCGACAGATTCTCCTTTCACTAACGCACTCACCAACAGTTGTATCCCCTCGCGGTTGTCGGACATCGCCGCAACCCGGCGGCTGATCAATTTACGCACCGAAGGAATTTCAGTCCCGATGGCCAGTTCAACAAATCGGGATAAATTCTCATGCACCAGAGGTTCGATCCCGTACCAGACCATCAGCGGAATATTGGCATCGTCCTGAAATTCAGCTCGCGAAGACAAACCCGCAGCCAGCGACCATCGTTCACTAAGTGGCAACCGCTGCAAGACACTCGCCAGATGCAGACCGACAAACGGAGACGAATCCGTCTTTGCAAGTCCATTCAATCGATTCTGCGCCAACAACAGTGTCTGGGGCTTTTCGCTGAGTAACCGAATCGACCACGCCCGAAGGTACTCCGACGGATCGTCTAACAGACCCGTCAAAAATTTGTCATCCGCAAATCCGATTGCGTTCAGCGCCCAGATCCAACGAAGTCGTCTGGCAACCGGTTGTTCTGCAGAATTAGTCCCCAGTAACCGCTTCAATTCGGTGGCTGCCCGGGTCATGTCCTGACCGAGTGCGAGTCGTTCCTGAAGCAGGCGTCGAGCGTGACGAACAAACCAGTCGTTCCGGTGCGACTGCAAGCTGACCAGTTCTTCATCCGACAGCCGTTTCAACTCGACTTTCTGAGCCTTGGTTTCCCCGTACGAAATCTTGAAAATCCGACCGGTTCCTCGCTGAGTGTTGACCATGCTGTGGCATTCACCCGTATCGTTCCAGTCGCTGGAGAAGACTGAGCCGTCCGGGCCGTATTGCAAGGTGACTCCCATGTACCACGTGTCTTTGGCTCGCAGCAGATCATGACCATGCGATGCGGTATATCCCGAGCCGACTCGTCGTAAAATGTCGTTGTTAATCCGATGCCCATGCAGATTGTGCATGAAGACGGTATTGCGATATTTCTCTGGCCATGAATCACCCAGATAAACCATCGTGCCGCAATGGGCGTGACCACCACCGGCTTCATCTTCTTCGTGAGTTCTCGTGCCACCCATAACACTTTTCGTTCCGGCAAAATGAAAATGGTCGGCAATTGTCGCGATGCGTTCGTAAGCAAAACGGCTCGACTCGCGATTCCGCCAGGGTTCGTAGTGAGCCCCTTGAATCACGTGAAACAAATGCGGGTCGACGCAGTTACAGACGAACCCCTGACCATAATCGTCCCAGTCGATTCCCCAGGGGTTGGTTGTTCCATCGGCGAACGGTTCCCATACGTGTCGCACGGGATGATACCGATAGACTCCGCCATCAAAACGAGTTCGCTCAGCTTCGGGTGTCCCCGGTTTGCCAATCATCGACCAGTTCGTTCGACCATGCGTCCCATACAGCCAACCGTCCGGCCCCCAGGCAAACCCGTTGGCCAGGTTATGAGAATTGGCATGAATCCCAAATCCGTCGAGCAGGACAACCGGTTCGCTGTCCGGCTTGTCGTCACCATCCTTGTCAGGGATGAAATAGAAATTCGGTGGCGACATCACCCAGACCCCACCAAACCCGACTTCGATACCAGTGACGTACGTCAGCCCCTCACAAAACACAGTGCGGTTATCGAACTGGCCGTCACCGTCTGTATCTTCCAGGATAATAATTCGATCCGCTGGCGGACGGTTTTTGAAAGGATAGTTGTAGGCTTCCGCCACCCACAGTCGGCCACGGTCATCGATACAAAATCCGATCGGCTGCTGCACATCAGGCTCACCAGCAAACAGCGTCACGCGGAATCCATCAGGAACCCCCATCGTACGAGCCGCTTCGGCAGGTGGCATCGGTGCCGCGGAATTCTCAACCTGAGTTTGAGCCTGGACATTGAAGTCATGTGAGCAGGTCAAGAGGTATAAGCTGACGAGCAGCGAGACAATTGTTACACGAGAAATCATGCGGAAAATCTTCTTAAGTTTAGTCCAGTAGCGCGTTCATCGGCGATATCTAAAGCGTAAAGCGAGGACCTTTTATTCGCCAGTGCGCAGGTATAGGCTCCCGATTGTAAAGTATCTTGCCTGGTTGAAGGCAGAATTAATCAGCTCCCGGCAGGTAAACGCGATCCGACGGCCCCTGCGAAGGTGGTTAACAGACTTTTACGACGGGAATTTTGATCGTATTGTATCGACCGATGCTGACTTATGCTGGTGCAAAGGCCCGCCAATCACCGCTGCGGGGGCGATGGGATTTCGTAGAACTAAAAGCCTTAAGGCCACGCGTGATTCGCAAGGATTTCTGATGCGACAAAAACGATGGCTGGTTATTTCCGGGCTGACGATTTTATTGCTCGGGCTGGCGGGAAAGTTCGTCATGGCGGTGAGGGATTCCCGGGAAGCGGCTCGTCAAACCGCTTGCCGAGGTCACTTCTGTCAGTTGAATCTGGCTCTCTCCAACTATCAGGAAGTCTATGGTTCGTTGCCACCCGCTTATGTGGCCGATGCGAATGGAAAACCGATGCATAGCTGGCGAGTTCTCATCCTGCCGTTTATGGATGGCAAGGAACTCTACAAGAAATACAGATTCGACGAACCCTGGAACAGTCCCCACAATTCTCAGTTGCAATACGACAACCCTCGTCGTCAGTACTGTTGTCCCGGTTGTCCTGATCCTGGCCAGTCTCTCTTCACAAATTATGTCGTGATCGCTGGTCCCGGTACGGCTTTTCCAGGTGCAACATCGACCCAGACCAAGAATTTTGAGGATGGTGACGCGAACACAATCCTGATCGCGGAAATCAACAATTCCGATATTCACTGGATGGAACCGCGTGACCTGTCTTTCGAGACCATGAGCTTTCAACTTAACGACCCGATCCGGCCGAGTATTTCCAGCCCTCATCCCAAAGGCCCGGCAGTCTGCTTTCACGACGTTTGTGGTGGTATTCGGCTGCATTCGTCGATCACCCCGATAACGCTACGGGCTCTCACGACAATTTCGGGACACGAACCGGTCGCAAGAGATCGACTGATCAAGAAAGATCCGCACCTGCTTGAGGAATGAATTGAAACACTATGAGATTGAGGGTGAATCTTAAGTTGCGAAGCGACGCAGGAATACAGCCAGGGGTTTCAACCCCTGGAAACACGGAACGCATTCCGTCACGAAGTCCCAACGGGACGCAGGTGAACGACTCACACCAGTCCCACGTGCGACGCCGATGATCGACGAATCACCTGCGCCCTTCTCAGGGCTTATATTGGATTGCGCGGGATCACGGCCCCGGGGCTGAAGCCGCCGGGCTGTATACCTGCGTCGCTTTGCGACTAACGATTCATCGCTCGCCCCTTTGATGAAGCAGAGGGTTCCGATCATCGGTCTTGACCTTGGCTGGTCGCTACGAGTGCATCAAAGTGTTTGTGGTCGGCGATCAGCGAAGTCTCGATGACCTCCGCTTCATATCGCGATTCCCTTCGCCAACAAATCTTTCCATGAATCCCAAGTACGTTATCCACCACTTCGCATGTTTGGTATCACGGTAACAACCCGATTTTGTTTAATAAGCAGATAAAGACATCTGACGAGGTCAAATCGTGCCGACATTAAGACGACCAGTCGATTCCGAATTGATCGACGAATTCATTTTTGACACCGATGATTCCACGCCCGAGTTCATTGTGGAGGACTTCACGGAATGGCTTGCCAACTACATCAGCGAAGGTGCCAGATTCGTCGACGGTCAAATGCTTCAGTATGGTTACACATTTCTGAATTGCTCTGTCGAATCACGAGTGCTTCGATTGCTCGCCCCCGATTTTCAAGGGATGCCGATTGAGTGGACCATTAACCTTGGCCCGGCGTTTCGAATCATTGCCGCCCAGAAATACATTCCAGAATCGTTTGGGTGGGTGCCCGACATTCCATCCTTGGGTAATACGGTGATCGTTGGCAGAAAATTTGATGAAATCCCAATGTTCGCCAACCGATTGCCTCCGGTGGAATCAATCCCAAATGACTCTGGCTGGTTCATCGGCAGCACTCGTGACGATATCGACAACAATGATCCTGCCGGATTGCAACTGATGTCGCTTTATGAAGCGATGCTTACAGCCCCGCATGTAATACATTTCTTGTCACTCCTCGTTGGTTGCCAGGTTGTTTTTCTCGGCGAGAAACCAATAGTTCTCAAGGAGGGCCAACGATTGGAAATCCCCAACGGGTCTTTCTTAGAACGCTTTTTAGAGACGCATTCTTAACGCTCCGGACAAATTTGTGCCCAGTTTAAACCGAACCGGGTGAGGTATTTTCTCAATCGATCGGCGTCATTCGGTTGAACCTTATTCGCTCGCGATGAGGCGAAAAGGGTTCGACCTGCTGCCGAAAGATTGGCCGATTGACGACAGACTCGTACGACTTCCGCGAGCTGGACCTGGTCGAACAGATCGAGCGAGGCGAGTTGTTCTGCGCTGAGAACGTCTGACAACACGTCCGGTTGTTGATCCGGTTGCCGTCGCCATGACAAATGGAGTCTCGCAATTTCCTCCTCAACTTCGGTAACGGTGATGCGACCTCCAGAAGCCATCGTGGCCATGCGAGTCACCGCCGCGCCGAGGTCTCGAAAATTGGCAGACCAAGGGGTCGTCGGCGATTCGGCGAATTTTAAGAAGGCTTCCCGTGCCTGCTGGTTCATGGTCACTTTGCGACCTGTGGACGAAACGTGACGTTCGAGTTCATAGTCTAAATTCGGAGCGATATCCTCGCGGCGTTCGGCCAGGCCGGGGAGTCGGAATGTCCAGAGATTGATCCTTGCCAAAAGGTCTTCGCGAAATTTGCCCGTGGCCACGCCTGATTGCAAGTCTCGATTTGTCCCCGCGATCAACTGAAAATTGCTTTCGACTTCGTGGTCAGCTCCGACGGGAAGAAACCGATGTTCTTCAATCGCGCGTAATAGCATGGCCTGTTCGTCGAGTCCCAGCTCTCCAATTTCGTCCAGGAACAACAGGCCGCCGTCGGCGGTTTTTAACAGGCCGGGTCGTGGAGCGGTCGCACCCGTGAACGCTCCTTTGATGTGACCAAACAAGGCCGACATCGCCTGATCGCCACGAAGCGTGGCGCAGTTAACTTCGACAAAACTGCCGCCGACCTGTTCGCGTCGACGCTTGAGATCGTAGATTCGGCGAGCCAGATGCGATTTTCCGGCGCCGGTTGGTCCCGTCAGTAATAGCGGAGCGGTACTGGCAATCGCCACACGTTCGATCCGTTCGATCAGTCCGTTAAATGCCGGGTTGCTGGTGGCAATCCCCGACTTCAGAAAGACGAGTCCTTCTTGACGTTCCGTGAAAAAGCGTTTGGCCAATGCGTCGTAACGGGAAAGATCCAGATCGATAATCTTGTATCCACCAGGATCGACATTGTGACGTCGTGGCGGAGATGACTGCAAAAGCCGTCCGGGAAGATGCCGCGATTCGGCCAACAGGAACAGGCAGATCTGTTCCACGTGAGTCCCCGTCGTGATGTGGATCAAATAATCTTCGTCATCCGTCGCAAATGGGTATTTTCCCGAGAAGTCGTGGAACCATCCAAACACTTCTTCAAAATCCCAGGGATCTCTCAGATGAAGCTTATGTAAGCGAACGTCCGTCTCGGGCGAAATCGATTGGATGTCCGCGATCACCGACTGAGCCAGTGGCAGCTCTTTTGGTTCGTGAAACAGCTCGAACCGTCTAATCAGCAAGTCTTCATGCTGGCAAATGGCGACACTTGGCCTCCATTTCAGCCAACGATCCTCCCCCGCTTTGGCTCGGTCGAGCAAAGTTCCCAAGATTCCAAACACGACGATCGGACGCGGAGAATTCATTATCCTATAATATAAATCGCGATATCAAAGTATCGCAATTGTGTACTACTCAATGAGCATCAACTTTCTTAAAAACGTTGTAATCACTTGTTTTGTCGGATGTTGTGAACATTCCTGCCTGGCGAATGTCCATTTGGCACGGGCAATGCCTTAAGTGATTCCATCGAAATCAAACCTCCACTTTCCCTGTGGGGGTGGCTAACGAGCCTTTGCCCCAGGAATTTGCAAACCTTTTCCGATTGGACATCATCAAAATGGTTCACGAAATCATTCCTACCGACGAAGCGACGGCGATCCTGCCAACCGGTGCCAATACCAAACCGGTGACGGTGATTGGCACGGCCGCCATTCGAGAAACCTTTGACGAAGTTTGCTTAAAGCAAGCAGTCAATTCCCGGCTGGCACCAGGTGTGACAGACCTTGTCCTGAATCCAGATGGCCACTGTGGATACGGGACTCCCGTTGGATGCGTCATGGTTTCACCGACACATATCTATCCAGGTCCCGTTGGAGTCGACATCAAGTGTTCGATGAGTCTGCTTCAACTGGATCTGCCAGCCGATGCAATCATCGAAAAAGATGTCCGTCGGGCACTCATTAACGCGATCTGCGAACGGACTCCCACCGGAGCCGGTCGAGGCCAGCGGCATGTTAAGAAGTCTCGTCGAGTTGATGCCGAATTGGGGCGCCGAGTCGTTGTTGAGGGAGCCTCTGCCGAAGTCTGCGAAGCGATCGGGATTCCTGCCGGATGGGCGAATCATTGCGAAGATGCGGTTCATCGTGGGCACGACGACACGATTACTTCGCTTGAGATTCGTTTGGCACAACACCTGAAGCATGAATTATCTCCGAAGTTTGAGGGCAAGATCCGTCAGCTTGGTTCCTACGGAGGTGGAAATCACTTTGGAGAATGTGAAGTCGTCCACGTTGAAGACAACGACCGAGCCCGTCAGGTCGCGAGTGTCTTTGGGTTACGCGATAACCACGTTGCGTTTCTTTCGCACTGTGGATCTCGTGGACTAGGGCACTTCCTGGCTGAGCATCAATTCAAGTCGTTACAGAAGAAATTTTCGACCTGGGATATCCCGTTGCCGGGTGGTGATCGTGAACTGGTTTATGCACCGCTGGGAACACCTGAAGCGAATGCCTATATCGACGATATGTCTCTGGGAGCCAATTTCGCGACGGTGAACCACCTGCTGATTAATGCTTTAGTGTTAGAAGCGTTTCAGGAAGTAATTCCGGGAACCACGGGAAACCTCGTGTACTTTATCAGCCACAACATTGCCCGGAAGGAAATTGTGGATAACCGAGTGGCGTGGGTTCACCGAAAAGGGGCGACTCGAGCCTTTCCGGCAGGACATCACGCGTTGAAAGGAACGATCTATGCCGAAACTGGGCATCCGATTTTGTTACCTGGGAACCCGCAAGCGGGATCGAGTGTCATGGTGGCGGACCCCGGTGCGGCGATCAGTTGCTACAGTGTGAACCATGGCGCCGGCCGGGCATTGGGTCGCAAGCGAGCCATTCGAGAACTGGACCAGGCATCGATCGATCAGTCATTTGATCAGGCCGATATCCTGACCAATTGTCGATCGTACCCCAAGGATGAAGCTCCTGCTGCCTACAAAGATTTCGAAGAAGTTCTTCGAAGCGTGAAGACCGCAGGTCTGGCGACAGAAGTCGCAAGATTGAAAGCACGGTTTGTGATTAAGGATGGTGATTCGGCCGATGACTGAATCGAAGATGGTTATGAACAGTCTTGATCGAAAAGGGCGAATCGCGATGTCTGACATGCTTTCTATTGATGGTTCACAGGGTGAAGGGGGGGGCCAGATCGTTCGGTCATCGCTGGCGCTGGCAATGATTACCGGTCGCGGTGTTTCGATTGAGAAACTTCGAGCAGGTCGAACGAAGCCAGGTTTAATGCGGCAACATCTGACCGCCGTCCGAGCAGCGGCAGAAATCAGTGGGGCCGAAATCACCGGCGATTCGATCGGTTCAACGTCCTTAACGTTTCGCCCGTGCCAGGTGAATCCTGGCGAATACACCTTCAGCGTCGGAACAGCGGGAAGCGCAACTCTGGTATTACAAACGGTACTTCCAGCTCTGCTGGTCGCCGACGGCCCATCACGTCTGATTCTGGAAGGAGGGACTCATAATCCCTGGGCACCGCCGTTCGATTTTTTATCCAAAGCCTACCTCCCGATTGTCAATCGGATGGGTCCAAAAGTGACTTCACTTTTGGAACGACCGGGATTCTATCCCGCGGGGGGCGGTCGTTTTGTTGTCGAGATTCAACCGACACGAAAACTGCAAAGTTTGTCCTTGCTACAACGGGGATCGCTTAATCAGCAAATGGGCCGGATTCTGTTATCGAATCTTCCGGAACAAATCGCCGATCGAGAGGCCGAAGAATTACTGCGGCTGACGGGTTGGGAAAAAGATCGGATTTCGACCGAGCAAGTGGCAGCGCAAGGTCCTGGCAATATTGTGGTGCTCGAACTTGAATTCGATGTGGTCACCGAAGTCTTTACAGGGGTCGGCGAACACGGAGTCAGGGCAGAAACCGTATCGCGCCGCGCGGTCGACGCAATGCGAAAGTACCTCGCGTCAGATGTCCCCGTCGGAGAGTATCTCGCCGATCAGTTGCTGTTACTCATGGGAATCAGTGCCTGGCAGACGGGAGAAGAAAGCACAATTCGTACAACCGCGTTGACTCGACACTCGTCGACGCAGATTGACGTTCTACGTCAATGCCTGGGAGTGACAACGCACGTCACTCGATTAGGGGAACACAACACGGTTGAGGTTTCCGTCAAACGCCAGTAATGAAATCCAAAGGTTTTTTTTGAAAATGAATCCGCACGAAGAAGCGACGATTCGTGCATTTTTCAATCCTCAACGTCGTTTACGATGGCTGGAATCGCTTGCGTCCCCCAAGCGCCGATGCAAGATCCTGGACAAACTGAACCACTGCCGAGACCTGGATCATCGGTTCGCGACGAAGGTGTCTTCAAAAATTGATGTCGTAAGCGTGCTCAAATCTCATGGGGCACACGAGTCGTGTTATATACTCTCATCCACACTCGGTTTGGATGGCCGCCAAATGGAATTATCCGAGGCGATTTCACAGACCGAATTGGCAGGATGGGGAACAATCATCAGTTGCATTCCAGGACAATTGGCTTACTACTATGGTGAATGCGGTGAACTTCGGGTTTTATTAACCCGATGAAAAGCCAATTCTTGTGAGCATCTTCCAAACGTTAAGAACGCATGCCCTCCTTGCCTTGACTAACGACTCGATTATTTGTATTTTTATATCGCTTTTTGTTTTATGATGATTTTAGAGATGGCAGGGTGACCCCGGGCTTGGATTTGGCGTGGTTCATCAAACGGGATGGGCAGGTTGTAATCGAGGCTGGAAGTCTCCGTGGATTGAACATCGACGGCTCGCCTGGAATTTCTGAAATCAACACCTGGCTACGATGGCAATTGATCTTTGACATCCAGGAAACAATTTGAAACACAGATCACCCCGGTGTTCGCTTGAAGCACAAGGTGATCCGCGTGCGGTGTGTTGTTTGACTGTCAGGCCCGGTCGAGGCTGTGCGAGGTCAGCAGACGCTCGACAGCGCACGCTTGTTCGAACTTGGCCAACTTCAAAGCCGCAAAAAGCCAACGAAACAGGGAACTTGGCCAACTTGGCCAACTTTTATTCGATGTTCGCGATGAAGCTTTGGCGAGGTTCTGGTGGGCCTCGAAGTTCGACCCACCCTGCGTGATGGCGACGCTGGTTGAACTTGACCAAGTTGGCCAACTTCGAACCGGCTAAAAGCCTATGAAAAAGGGAACTTGGCCAACTTGGCCAACTTTTTTCGATGTTCGCGGTGAAGCTTTGGCGAGGTTCTGGTGGGCCTCGAAGTTCGACCCACCCTGCGTGATG
>JBAXBD010000021.1:0-21851 GCA_037142165.1 Schlesneria sp.
ATCCATTCGGTATGGAACATCTGGCCGCGAGGCTTGTCGATCCGTTCGTAGGTGTAAGTACCTTATCACAGACCAATTTTGGGTTGCATTGCGGCTCGTGTACGACTTTGCCCAAAACCGAATCTCAAGAGAAAACAAAGGAACTTAACCACGGATAACACCGATGGGCACGGATAAACACAAAAAATGGAACGGAAACTCCCTTCTTTGTATCAGTGTCAATCAGTGTTATCCGTGGTGAAATCGCCTTTTTGACTTTGTCGCAATCAGTTGTTTTTAAGTCCAAAACGCAACGGCCACATTGGTTGCGGACACGACGACATCTTCAAACATCCCGCATCCTTCTTCGAGCGACGCGGGATGTTTCATCTCAGTTTTCAGCTGAGCTTTCGATCCTGAATCCATTCGGTATGGAACATCTGGCCGCGAGGCTTGTCGATCCGTTCGTAGGTGTGAGCCCCGAAGTAATCGCGTTGAGCCTGCAACAAATTGGCGGGAAGTCTGGCCGACCGATACCCGTCAAAGTAGTTGAGGGCCGCGCTGAAGACGGGTGTCGGCAATCCCAGTTGGATCGCAGTGGACAGGACTCGTCGCCAGCTTGGTTGAGCCTTCTGGACGGCATTGCTGAAGAAATCGTCCAGCAGCAGGTTTTCCAGTGTCGGATTCTTGTCGAACGCGGCCTTGATATCGCCCAGGAATCGAGAACGGATAATACAGCCGCCGCGCCACAACAGAGCGATGTTGCCGTTATTCAACTTCCAGCCGAATTCCTTGGCTGCCGCATCCAACTGGACGTAACCTTGAGCGTAGCTGCAAAGCTTCGAGGCATAAAGCGCCTGACGGACGTCTTCGATGAACTGCTTTTTGTCGCCGGTAAACTTCGCGTCTGCGGGTCCGTGCAGGATCTTGCTGGCTCGGACTCGTGCGTCCTTTTGAGCCGACAGGCAGCGAGCGTAAACCGCTTCGGTAATCAGGGTCGTTGGAACGCCGAGATCGAGCGCATGCTGGCTCATCCACTTCCCGGTCCCCTTTTGTTGAGCCGTATCAAGAATCTTGTCGACGAGGTACTCGCCCGTTTCTTTATCATTCACGGTGAAGATATCTCGGGTGATCTCGATCAGATAGCTTTCGAGTTCCCCTTCGTTCCATGACTTGAAGACATGGTAAAGTTCGTCATTGGTCAGACCGAGAGCGTTTTTCAAAATCAAGTAGGCTTCGCAGATCAACTGCATATCGCCGTATTCGATCCCGTTATGAACCATTTTCACATAGTGACCGGCACCAGCATCACCGACCCAGTCACAACAGGGGATATCATTGTTGGGACCGACTTTGGCCGAAATCTTCTGGAAGATGTCTTTAACGAAAGGCCATGCGTCGTGATGATCGCCCGGCATAATGCTGGGGCCTTTCAAGGCTCCTTCTTCACCACCCGAAACCCCGGTCCCGATAAATCGCAGGCCGGCGGCCCTGAGGTCCTTATCACGGCGGTTGGTATCGACAAAGTCTGAGTTTCCGCCATCGATGATGATGTCGCCGGGTGACAGCAGTGGCTTCAGTTGTTCGATAACCGCGTCGACCGGTCCCCCGGCCTTGACCATGATCATCATTCGTCGCGGGGCTTTCAGGCTGGCGACAAACGACTCAAGCGTGTGATAGCCTTCGATCCGGCTGGCGGTACCGGCATGCACTTTGTCCGCCGGTTCGTTTTTCAGCCCGCCGACGAATTCATCGGTGGTCCCGGTTGTGCGGTTGTAGACCGCAACCGAAAATCCGTTATTGGCCATGTTAAGAACGAGATTCTGACCCATCACGGCCAGGCCAATCAGACCGATATCGTGCTTTGACATTCTGCAAAAATCCAAATCCGCGGGGTGAAACGAGTCAACCGATCCAGACAAACGGAACGGACGAATTTCCGTCTCAAGAGTTATTCGCCGATTGTACGCGGATCAGGGTGAACTGAGCAAATCAAAGGGGAACAGACGTTTCTCAAACTTATTGCGGATTTTTTGAAGCGGCAATTATGAGGATTCAGGTGGTCTGGACAAGCCATGATCTTCGTGGGAACGTAATCCCCTTTGTCGTGACACGGGGAAGACCTGAGTCGCGACGTAATTCATTGATCGAATCACCTTAAACGTCACCCGGAGCGTTCGTTGGCCAGTCATCTCGATCGGAAACCGTGGTATCGGGTTCTCTACGTTCAGGTGTTGATTGCCGTGGTCGCGGGGATCGCGATTGGTTACTGCTTTCCTCAATTCGGTAAGTCACTGAAGCCACTCGGCGACAGCTTTGTAAAACTTGTCAAAATGATCATTGCTCCGATCATCTTTTGCACGGTGGTTCACGGGATCGCCTCGATGAGCGACGGCAAAAAGCTGGGACGGTTGGGGATCAAGACGCTGATCTATTTCGAAGTTGTCTCGACGTTTGCCCTGATCATTGGACTGATCGTCGTCAATCTATGGAAGCCAGGAGTTGGATTTCATATCGACCCGCTGTCACTCGACCCTTCCATTGGAAAGGGCTACGCCGCGTCCAGTCAGTCTCATACATCGGTCGATTTCTTTCTCAACATCATTCCCAAGTCCTACTTCGATGCCTTTGCGACGGGGGACATTCTGCAGGTGTTGTTGATCTCGATACTCACCGGGTTTGCACTTTCATTCATGGGTGATGCAGGGAAGCCTGTTCTTGAGGCTCTCTCGATTGGTGAAAAAGTCTTCTTTGGGATCATGCACATGATCGTCAAAGTCGCGCCGCTGGCGGCACTCGGAGCGATGGCTTATACGGTCGGAAGTCATGGGATCAGCGCTCTTGGCCCGCTGGTGTCGCTCATGATCGGTTTTTACGTGACGGCAGCGGTCTTCGTGATCGGGGTGCTCGGTCTGATTTGCTGGGCTGCGGGTTTTTCGATCTTCCGGTTTATTGGATATCTCAAGGAAGAAATCCTGTTGGTTCTGGGAACGAGTTCTTCCGAGACGGCACTGCCGGGAATGCTCGAAAAGCTGAAGCGATTGGGGTGTGCGGAATCGACGGTCGGCTTTGTCGTTCCGACGGGATACAGCTTTAATCTCGACGGGACAAACATCTATATGACGATGGCCGCCGTGTTTCTTGCTCAGGCAACAGATACTCCCTTGGACCTGGGTCAGCAGATCAGACTGCTGCTGGTTGCGATGGTTTCATCGAAGGGAGCAACTGGTGTGACGGGCGCCGGGTTTATCACTCTGGCAGCCACACTGGCCGCAGTTCCGTCGATCCCTATTCAGTCGGTCGCCATTCTGATTGGCATTGATCGATTCATGAGCGAATGTCGAGCGATCACGAACTTGATCGGTAATGGCGTCGCAACGGTCGTGATCAGTCGGTCAGAAAATGAAATCACCGCGGCGGAGTTGAATGAAGCGATGAAGAGAACAAGTACTGATAGCGGCCAGTTGAGTGAGTGAGGCGGGCCAAACGGTATTGATGGCGTTACGAATTGGGGTCGGGTGTTGAAATTTCAAAATTGGCCATGATGCGGCATTGAATATGGCTATCGATTTACTGGCCAATTTTGAAATTTGAACGCCCGACCCCCTCTTCTTACGCCCCCCCACTTTACTGGCACAGCCGCATTGCCAATAACAAATCACCGACAATCCACGCCGTGGCGGAACTGGCGGCGACTACGGCGGCGAAAGTTGTGCTGCGACTCGGCAGGCGATTTAGTTTCACAAACAAAGACGCAGTATTCGCAATGAGAGTCATCAGCGAAAGAAGGGCGCCGATGAGGACGACGCGATTGCCGAGGACCGCAGACTTCCAGGCGGGGTAAATTTCCGTTCGGACTTCTGGCGAGACTTCGATTTGTTGCCACAGACGACACATCGGCAACACAATCGAGCCGTGATCCTGTTCGATCCTTTCCAGGTATTGTCGTTTCACGGCAATGTTGGCTAATCGTTCGTCACTCAAGAATCGGTGGCCTGGCCGATCGAAGGGTCCTTTATGTCGTTCGGCAAAGTCTGTTCGAACGATCGATGCGGTACGGGGCAATAGCTCGCGACTCGCTTCCGCTTCGGTTGCCCAAAGGCCACTCGACAGCACAATTCGCTGGATGTCACCCGTCTGGTTGTTCCCTTCGTCAATCCAACTCGGTCGGCTGAGCCCTGGATCGGTTTGATATCTGAGATTTGCATTCTCAATTCGAACCGGTGATTCGTTGTGTTCGATGACAGCAGGTATGGTGACAGAAGGAGTTAGCGAGAACCATCGTTCAAATTCGTGGCTGAATTCACCGCTCAATGCGACAAAGACCGCCATGACGCCCGTAGGTGCGACCCAGCAGCGAGCAATCTCGCGTAGCGTCGTCCTTCCAGTGAATCTCGTTGTCACTGGAATCGTTGGAGTACGCCGATGACGAGCAACAATTCGGTACGCACTGTTCGTCACTAGCCCCAGAAGAGCCAATCCGATCAGAACGACGACTATCAAAGCAAGTGAGACGACGGACCAGCCGACTTGATTCACAGTGATACTGTTCATCGTTTATTTCCCCTCAATCAGCGGGGGTCGTGGTGTCCAGTTTGACGCGAGCTGTACGGTGGTTGAAATGGTTCCCGCC
This sequence comes from Schlesneria sp., assembly GCA_037142165.1. GTDB lineage: Bacteria > Planctomycetota > Planctomycetia > Planctomycetales > Planctomycetaceae > Schlesneria. The sequence goes on from JBAXBD010000021.1 coordinate 4,613, forward strand.
CACAACATGGCGTAGGCCTGAGGGAATTTAAACATCCATGACATCATGAAGGCGGTTGCGACGGCTGCAATAATGTTCCAGGTTTTGAAACGTTCTCGGCGCATCGGGTCCATGTCACGAGACCACGGCCGCATGGCAAGCCATCCTGCGAAGAACCAGGCAAAACCGATCCATGTTGGATTGCCTCCTTGAACGGCTAACGGATGCGTTCCCAACGATGAAAAAGCTGATCTTGCGGTGTATGAAGCCGGTGGGATGTTGATCATGAGAAACTCATCCATCGCGTAGGCGAATGACCCGATCAGGGCTCCCGTGGCAAGTCGCACGATCCATCGCTGCCTTCTCGTCCAATCCTTTCCGAGCGTCCCCGCATGACCAATCAGTAATAACCAGGTACCAATGACGGATGTCGCAGCAAACAAAACAGCATGCTCCAGACTCGGCATGACCGGAGCACGTCGAAGCAGCCCCAGCGAGATTGCGAGACCTGCGGCAACATAAACACCCAAAGACAACAGGGAAGAAATTAACGACGCCGTGGCCAACGAATTTGCGAGTTCTGGCAATCGTTGTCTCAACGGCAGGACCACGACCTCTGGCTTTTTCGCGAAATTATTACGCCGGGTTCCCGTCGGGGCCGATGCCGGCTTCGATTCTGGCCTGGAGGTGGTTGTCCGCTGTTCGTCGACGTATCCCGCCCATCGAGGAGAGGTCGGTATCGAAAACGGGTCCTGGTAAGCGGGCAATGAACCGGGTAATGATCTCATTGTCCCGAAGGAACGCCACGGAGAAGAATTTTTGATCAGGGATATCCACTTGTTGGAATAGTTAATCAGCACCACGAGCGCATAAGCGGCAATCACGACACCGAAAATTCCGCTAATGCCTGAAATCCCAAAAAGCAACAAGATTACTGCGGTCACGATGTTCGAATTGTCGGACGGTGATTTCGATGCAACGAGCTGGGGTAACGGCCGTTCGACGGGAATCCCATTCCAGGGAGCAGCTCCCACTTTTGATTGTTTGTGGGAACTCGCAGGACGTTCCGGTAGAAACGAAGATTCGGGGATGACCAAAGGCTCGGCCGAACCTTCTGTCGCCTGAAGAAAATCTCGTTCGAGTTCTTTGGCGGTCGGAGTTCGTTTGCGAGGGTCCTTTTCAAGAGCCCGAGCGATCATGGGACGCAGGGAAGACGGGATCGGCATCAGATCGGGCTGCGCCGTCAGGTGCTTCATCAGGATTTCGGCAGTTGTTTCGCCGTTAAATGGCAGTTTGCCAGTAATCAGCTCGTATAACATCACTCCAAGGGAATAGACGTCAACTTCAGGTCCGTACTGACCACGTGCGACTTCGGGCGCCATATAGTAGACCGTACCAACACTTTGCGTATGCTGCCCGCGACGATCACTGTCGAGTCGTTTTGACAACCCGACATCGCCCACCTTCACGATGCCGTTCTCGCGATAGACGTTTGCCGGCTTGAGATCGCGATGGACGATTCCCCGGTCATGCAAATGAGAGACACCGGCGACCAGACCAATCAGCCAATCCCGAACTTCCACCAGTGGCAGCCCGTTCGGGAACGACGCCAGGACATCTTCCAGGCTAGATCCGGCGACATACTCCATCACGACCCAGTGATCGCCCTGCCCGTCGGTCTTCAGGTCAAACAGATTAACCAGGTTCGGATGTTTCAGGTTCAAACACTGCGTCACCCCACGAATCTCAACATCCTGATCCTGGTGATGCAACAGCTTGAGAGCGACTTCCTTGCCACCGTCACTGTGAGCGAAATAAACTTCACCAAACCCGCCACGATGGATACTGCGCTGGATTGTGTAGCCTGCGAGAGGCTGAGCACCGGTCTGGTAAGTGAAACGCATAAAGTATTTACGTCAAAAGATGGATTCGGCTTTTTTCGATGCGACAGTCTGCGTCATCCTGGGAGACACATCGAACTTGCTCGAACCAGTTCTGTCTGGGGCGGCAAAGAGAGCTTTTCACTCGATTTCGTGTAAAAGGCAAGTCCTTTATAGCTCGTTAAATAACGATACTCGGTGACGAAAAAGCCCCATTTCTGGATGACGACCAGAGGCTGGTCTTGTTTTTTCAGAATTGCCTGAAATTCTTCGGGTTCCAAAGTCACCGTCGTACCAAAAACACGGCTTGCTTGAATCGTTTTAGCGTGCAGGACGCTATTACTCTCGAAGTCGGTACTCACGCTTCACTCCTCCGCTACGGCGAAAGCCAATTCAACTCACCTGACAGTGTAACGTAGCGGAGGGGAAATCAGATCATCGAAAATCCTTTACTTTACCGCGACAGCGTCTTCTGGTGTCGATTGGCTGAAGTACGCGTCAATCTGTTTGTCGAGATCGGCGGGTACAGAAGGAGCGACCGACTCAACTGGAATCAGGCCAACAAACTTCCCTTCGACATCGAGCATCTTCTGTTTCACGTCCAGCTGCTTATTCAATTCGGTGATCAGCTTGCGAGCGTGGCTGAGGTTGGAATCATCGATGGCCAGCTGACTGACGGTTTCCGCTGCCTTAACAGTGTGGACACGGGCCTGAAGCTGTTCCAGCTTCACTTCCAGATCCTTTTTGGACTGCATCATGTTTTCGAGTTTGTCACGATTGGCAACGAGCGTCATTTCACGAGCCGCCAGAATCTTGCGGTCAGCGGCCAGCATTTCTTCCGCCGCTTTGAAGCGCTCGAATCGCGTGGCGAGGTCTCGCTTGACGTCGGATGAAGTATACGAATGACGTGCGTATACGAAGGCGCTTTTGCCCGTACCCAGATCGTTTCGCAGGGCCAGAATCGCGTCCTTCTGCTTGGAAATGTCAGATTCTTTCTGAGCGAGCGTCGTTTGAAGGTGTTCGATGTCAACTTGTTGCTCGGCAACAACATGCATGCATTGCCGAATATCAGGAACAAGCTGTTCGATCAGCGTTCGTGCCCGTTCCATTTCGAATTCAATCGGGACTTCGGCTTTGACAGCGTTTCGCACGTTCTGACAGCCGGCTCGGAGATAGCTGACTGCTTCACGCCCGAAGACAAAAGTGCCAAGAAGTGCGGCCAAACTCAAACCCATCAAACTTTTCTTAAACATCATCATTATCAACCCCCTGTTTTGAATTCGAAAATGAGTTCAATCACGACTTCATGCGGTCACTTGTGAGGTCGTATTCATGGGTTATTCGCCGTTCAAAGGAAAATCTTGTGGAAAATCCGGGAAATTCTTCGGAACGATGAAAAAATGGTTAATCAGCAACGGAATGGGCCCTGACTGAAACCGAAAGTGACTACAATAGGTAATACACCATGCGATTTTGGCGAATGCCTTTGTTGGAAGGCGAACAGCGATAACGGGAAAAATTCATGCGACGATTTGGACTTTTTGCATTATTGATGACAGGTATCGTTGCCACAGCCCCGGCAGGCGAAAGCGTTCCAAGAGGACTCGGCCAAACACTTTCCGATTTTTCGCTGAAAGATTTTCGCGGGAAAACGCACACGCTGGACGACTACAAATCGAGTAAGCTCGTTGTGATCGCTGTACTGGGAACCGAATGCCCGCTCGCGAAGCAATATGCGGTCAAACTGCAGAAACTGGCTGACGCCTACGCTGATCGTAGCGTTACGTTCCTTGGGCTCGACGCAAATCGCCAGGATTCGCTGGCTGAGATTGCGGCATTCGCCAGAACGAACTCGTTGTCTTTGCCGATCCTGAAAGACCTGAACCAGGACGTGATTGATCAGTTGCAGGCCTTTCGGACACCCGAAGTCTTTCTGCTCGATTCTCAGCGGGTGGTAAGGTATCGAGGTCGCGTCGATGATCAGTTCGCGGTGGGAGGTCGGACACGACCGGCACCGTCCCGAGAAGATCTGAAGACCGCCATTGACGAATTGCTGGCTGGGAATCCGGTCAGTGTTCCTGAAACAACTGCGATTGGCTGTTTGATTGGTCGTTCACGTCCGGCAAAACAGGATGCTACAGTCACCTACTCGAACCAGATTGCTCGGATACTGCAAAAGAATTGCGTCGAGTGTCATCGTCCTGGCGAGATTGCTCCGTTCAGCCTGACTGAATATCAGGAAGTGGCCGGCTGGGCAGATATGATCGTGGAAGTGACCCAGTCGCATCAAATGCCACCGTGGCATGCCTCGCCAGAATTCGGACATTTCGTTAACGAGCGACGACTCTCGGCAGAAGACCTGAACCTGCTTGAGCAATGGGTTGCCGCCGGGGTACCTGAAGGGAATCCTGCGGATTTGCCGCCGCCGAAGACCTATACGGAAGGCTGGCAGTTACCTCGTCAACCCGATCATGTCGTGTTTATGTCCGAAACCCCTTACAAAGTTCCGGCAGAAGGAACGGTCCGTTATCAATATTTCACTGCCGATTCCGGTCTGACGGAAGACAAATGGCTGACTTCAGCCGAAGTGATTCCCGGGAATCGCGAAGTTGTGCATCACGTCATCGTGTTCATGACGACCGATGGTAAAGTTCAGGATTCAGAACGGCAGATGGTCACGGCGTTCGTGCCAGGTCTGCGTATTACGCCGTTTCCAAAAGGAATGGCCAAGAAAATTCCCGCCGGGGCCAAATTTGTATTTCAAATGCATTACACGCCGAACGGAGTTGCTTGCGAGGATCGAACTCGGATCGGTCTGGTTTTCGCCGATCCCGCTGAAGTGACGCATGAGGTTCAAACCGCCACGACGATTAATCGGCGATTCAAGATTGAGCCTCAGTTGGACGATCAGTCCTTCCAATCCCAGGTTGTGATGGCACCGGCCGATTTGATATTGCTCTCGATGTCTCCGCATATGCACTTGCGAGGCAAATCATTCCGCTACGAATTGACGCTGCCGGACGGAACGCAAGAAACATTACTCGATGTTCCGCATTACGATTTTAACTGGCAGACCGCCTATCGTCTGGCTGAACCGAGAATCATCCCTCGGGGATCGAAGCTGAAAACATATTCCACTTATGACAATTCTCCTAATAATCTCGCAAACCCCGACCCTTCGAAGACCGTAAGATGGGGTGATCAATCCTGGGACGAGATGCATCTCGGTTACTTCGATATCGCGATCCCGAAGGGTAGGGAAAATGTGGCCGACCAGGAACTTGCTAAACAGGTCATTGGTATGTTCGACAAAAACAAAGACGGTCAACTGGCGCGAGACGAAGTCGATCCTGACAAAAGACTTCTCTTTGATAAAATCGATGCCAACCAAGACGGGATCGTCACAGAAGAGGAACTGATCCCACGCATTCCGGAGTTGCGCAAATTGTTACGTCTGTAAGGATGTGACGCCCGTTAACTAAGGAATGAAACGAGATCACTCACTGCTGCAATCAAAGCCCGCTCACTCATTGTTGGCAAGATGAATCCGTGAAATGTTGTCGTCATCGATCTAGTGCGTTGTCAAAGCTAAAGATTCGGGTGCCACTGGATGACCGTTTTCGGTCACCCAGTGCCCTTCGATTGCCTCGAATAAAGAGAAGACCCTGCGTCTCCGAAGACTCCGATGCAGTGGCACACAACCCGAAATTTAAGTCTTGACAACGCACTAGGCTTGGGTCGTCGCAAGCATTCGTTCGGTGAATTGCGGACTGCGGAAGCGGAGAGTGACGCTGCCGTTCTTGAGATAGCGATGGAGTTCGATTGGCGCGGGAACTTTCTTGCTTGCCAGGTGTTTCGCCACGAACCATCCAACGAACGAGCTGCCGATTGCAGCCAAAACCGCGAAAATAATCGGGAATTCAGGAAATCCGAATCGACGCTGGCCCTGACTGACGATCATTCCCACGAGAAAGCCAAAGGCCGTGCTACTGACAACAATCATCGGTAAATTCTTCCAAAATGCCCGACGGAAGTCTCGCTTGAAACTACGTTGACAATTCTCACACACAGGAACTGCGATCGACGCATGACCTGTCATGTGGAGCACGCGGAAAGCTTGTGTCGTCGTTGTTTGATTTCCACAGCCGCAACAAACTTGGGGGAATGCAAGGCGAGCGAGGCTGATCGTCATCCACCCATTTTGTTGTAAGCGGACAGTTGACTCCGACGCGGGATTGGAATCCTCCGACATCGCTTTCGCCCGATGTCGCCCATGATGCAGCAACAGGCTCGCCAATTCTTCGGTACGTACCTGGTAAAAGTTCGTGAGGCTGGCCAGGTCAGTGGAGCGAAACCGGAACTGGGGGGTCTTGACCATCATTCCATTCGCGATCGTCTGGCCGTTCTTACGAATTTCCGTGAACGCGACCGCTGCGGGATTCACAGGAAGTTCAAAGAGATCAGAGGCATTTTTCCCAAACGCACTCTGTACAAAATGAATGACTGGCTGACCCGCAGTGGAAAACAGTGACCACGGGCAGAACACCTCCTTACCACCACGGATCAACCTCACTCCGTCATCATTGAAAATGCAGACCCCGCCGCGCCCCACGGACCACCCCAACCAGATCGGAACCAGCAGCAGAATGATCAAAAGAACCGCAAATCGGAAGACGACCTCAATCGCACCGGCTGGTTTCGGGATCGGTGGAAGGTTTTGAATGGTAAAACCAAAGGCGATCATCAAGATCAGCCAGGCCATCACACCGACACCGAGCCCAAGCCCCCAGCGAGGACGTGATCGGAATGTGATTTCCTGATTCTCGAAAGAAGTCGTTGAATTGGCCTCCATCGACCGGACCCCATTTAAGAGTTTTTCTCAGGCTACCAATCCCACTGTCCGGCGTGACTTTTTGACCTCAGTTGGATTTGATTTGCCGGTTGGAAGCCGACGTTACGCCTCAACCACCGCCCAGACGTGAATCGTGCGATCAAATCCTGCTGAGGCAATTTGTTTGCCATCGGGACTGAATGCCACTCCATATACCGTGTTTTTATGAGCCGTCGTCGACGATCGCATTCGAGAACTCGTCGGTTCCCAAACTCGCAGAATTCCATCAGCTCCGCCTGATACTAGCATTCTTCCGTCAGGTGAAAACGCTACTGCTTTCACGAGACCGGAATTTGTTTCGAATGTCGACACGGGTTCGCCCGTCTTGGTCCACAGGCGAATGTTGCCATCCGCTGATGCAGATATCAGCAACTTGTCATCGGGCGAAAATGCGAGCCCTTCGACTCCCTTGGAATGTCCGGTGATCGTGCGAATCAATGATTTTGATTCGACGCTCCACAACCGGATCGAAAGATCGTCACCACCAGAAGCAACAAACTTGCTGTCAACACTAATCGCCACACACTGAGGGTTCCCATCATGACCGGTCAGAACGGCTACGGGTGCATTAGTCTGGGCGTCCCACAAACGAATGGTCTTATCGAACCCGCCAGATGCCAACAGTGTTCCTGTTCGAGCCGCTGCGGCACACGACAGATAATCCTGGTGTCCGCTCAACGTTCCCTGGGCTGTTCCACCTTCAGGAGGCCAGAGCTTCAAGGTCCGGTCCAGGCTGGCTGTGACAATCCGACCATCCGCCAGATACCCGACGTATGCGACTCCGTCGCCATGTCCTTTCAGTGTCGTAAACAGTTGACCGTTTGAGGCATCCCACAGTCGGACAGTGTTGTCGAGACTGGCTGTTGCCAATCTCTTGCCGTCGGGTGAGAACGCGGCCCAGTAAACGGCGTTACCGTGTGTCAAGGTTCGGATTCGTTCCAGCCGTAACATAAAGAAAACTAAACCAATTCTGGCAAGGGCTCGTAAATGGGATCGACCAGGTATTGCGGTCGGCCCGAAACGTCGGGCAGCATCGTGCGGGCAACATCAATTCCCAGGCATCGGTACAGCGTGGCGAAGACTTCCTGGAAATGGACCGGGCGTTCCTTGGGGTGTTCACCCAGACGATTTGTCGATCCGATGACCTGGCCAGTTCGCAAGCCACCTCCGGCGAGCATGGCACACGCAACCTGAGGCCAGTGGTCTCGACCGCCGTTCTTGTTGATGACCGGTGTGCGACCGAATTCCCCCCAGACGATTACGGTGACGTCTTTGTCCAATCCTCGGTCTTTCAGGTCATCCAGAAGTGCAGACAGTCCCTGATCGAGAATCGGTAAATGGTCGCGGGCGTTTTCAAAATTCGTTCCATGCGGGCGACCGTGCCAGTCCCAGCGACCATATGCCAATGACACGACACGTGCACCCGCCTCGACCAGTCGCCGCGCTGCCAGCAGGTAATCGTTCATCAGCGGGCCCGCATCGCCATAACCTGCGTTCTCGGTCGCACCTCGTCCGTACATGTCGCGGACACGCGGGTCTTCCTGCTCAAGGTCGAGCGCGTCGACCAGTTTGCTGGAAGTCAGGATTCCAAAAGCTGCCTGGTATTGAGATTCCAAACCGACCAGTGCACCACTGACTTCAGCCTCACGTTTCAAGCGATCAATCTCGTTGAGCAATTGCTTGCGATTACGCAGGCTTTCCATGCTGATCCCGGCCAGTCCCAACCGGGCCTGTTCTGCATTGGGCGCAAACGGTGCATGAGCTTGTCCGGCGAAGCCTGCCTGGCCGGGGTCACCCCAAGCGGCATTCTTCATCCGGGGTGACAACCCGATGAATGGGAGCGTCCCTGGTTCGACCGGCCCCTGGATCTTGGAAACCGCCGCGCCGAACGAGGGCCATCCACCTGCCGGTTGGCCATTCACACTATGCCCGGTCATGCACTGGAAGGCAGCATGGCGTCCTTCGGAACCGACCAGGGAACGAATGATTGCCAGTCGGTCCGTGCGCTCAGCCAGCAACGGAAGTAGCTCACAGATTTCGATGCCGGGAACTTTCGTGGCGATCGGCTGGAACTCACCACGGATTTCAACCGGGGCGTCCATTTTCAAGTCGACCATGTCCTGGTGCGGTGGCCCACCAGACAGAAACACCATGATTACTGACTTGTGCGATGACCGCCCCGACGCGGCTTCCACACGCAAGAGTTCGGGCAGGCTGAGACCACCCAGGGCCAGACCACCGATCTTCAACAGCAACCGGCGACTCATCCCGTCACAAAATCGATGCCGTGTTCCCAGCAGATTCAACATGACTCACCCTCGCAACCTTCGCATCAACATTCACCAAGATGATAGCGTACGGAGAAATCGAGATCGATGTCCATCCGGAAGTCTTTCAAAGAATTCTTCAACAAGGTGCGGTATTCTCAAGTTCCCAGGATGCGTAGGGACGGGTCATACTGACGAATCGTCATTTGTCAGTCGATGGGATATTTTTCCAACCAGGCCTGGAACATGAGGACATCCCACAGCAGATAGCACCAGTCAACCCGACCTTGAAGATGTTCGGCCCACTTTTGTCGGATCGGTTGTGGGCTAAAAAAGCCTTCTTTTTTCAGTCGTCCTTCATTGATCAGTTCTTCGGCCCAATCTCGAAGAGGTCCACGCAGCCAGTCTCCGATCGGAACACCGAATCCGACTTTCGGTCGTTCAAACAATTCGCGAGGGACATACCTCGCCAGGACGTCTCGCAGGATTCGTTTTCCGCTGCACCCTTGAACTTTGAAAGCGTGGGGCAATGACCAGGCAAATTCCACAACACGATGATCAAGTAGCGGCGTTCTTGCTTCCAGCGACACTCCCATACTCGCACGATCAACCTTCGTGAGGATGTCGCCGGGAAGGTAGTTCAAAGTGTCATAAGCTTGCCAGGCTTTCTGGAATCCTTCTACTGTCGTCGCATCATTGGGATTGTTCGAAACCCCAGCCTGACGCGCAAGTGAGTGATCTTCATCCGTCAATAACACGATCGTATTAAGATCGGCTCGTGGCAGCCCAACGACGACTTTGTCGAGATTTCGCCAATGAGACATGTTTCGCAGATACCGATCATTGGGCCCTTTTTCATTCAAGACATCGGACGCTCGCGAAAATAATGTCGCCAGACGGCCAAGGGGAAGTCGTCCCGCGAACTGGCAGGCCCGTCCGAACGACGTTCGAACAAAAGGAGGCATCGAATGCAACAAACGTGCAATCCGAAGAAACGCACTTCTCGTTGTCGAATCGCTCGCTGAAAACGGATCGAACGCTTCGAAGTAACGACGGTAACCACAAAAGAGTTCGTCGCCGCCGTCGCCCGACAATGCGACTGTGACGTGACGCCGCGCAAGATGACTGACAAGATACGTTGGGATCTCTGACGAATCCCCGAACGGTTCATCGAAGAGTTGCGGCAGTAATGGGATGACATCCCGAGCCTCTTTCGAAGTCACCGTGAATTCTGTGTGATCGGTTTTCAGATGACAGGCGACTTGCCGGGCAAACGGCGCTTCGTTGTAGGCTTCTTCTTCAAATCCGATCGTAAATGTTTTCACCGGACGAGATGACTGCTTCTGCATCAAGGCAACGACGAGCGATGAATCGATTCCTCCCGAAAGAAATGCTCCCAGTGGCACATCAGCCACCATCCGACAACTGACGGCGTCGGTCAGAAGTTGATCGAGACGTTCAACTGCGTCCTCATACGAACCAGTGAATTGCTGGTTTTTTCCATTCGCGACAACGTGCTGAAAACTCCAGTACTGCTGTTGTCTGGGAAGCTTTGAATCCGTCCAGAACTGGTCGTCGCTCAGTTTGATTGTAATGGATGTCCCAGGCCGAACTGGAATGACATTTCGATAAATCGATTGGCTCGACAGATACGATTGACGCAGGAATTCGCCGATCGCTTCCCGATTAATTTCATCCCGAAAGTCCGGATGAGCCCGCAATGCTTTCATCTCGGAACCGAAGAGGACTGTCTGACCAAACTTGGCAACATAAAGAGGTTTCTTGCCGAGCCGGTCACGAATCAGCGTCAGTTCTTGCCGGTGATGATCCCAGGCGGCGATCGCGAACATGCCAATACAACGTTTGATCGTTGGTTCGATTCCCCATTCTGCGAATCCTTCGACGAGGACTTCTGTATCGGATCGGCCGCGAAACGGTCGACCCTTTGACACCAGGTCGTCGCGTAACTCATGGTGGTTGTAAATTTCCCCGTTAAACGCAATCACAAAACGGCCACATGACGAAGTCATTGGCTGATGGCCCAATGGTGAAAGATCAAGGATCGACAGTCGCCGAAAACCGAGGGCAATTCCGGTTTCGGCGTCGCACCATGTACCCGTATCGTCGGGACCGCGATGCAGAAGTGTGTCAGCCATTTGACCGACGATCGACAGCATCGCGTCAGCGGCCTGGTGCCGCGAGACATTCAGGAAACCGGCCAGACCACACATGAATCAGACATCCCAGGGTTCCGAAGAGGGGGGGGCGGGCGTTCAAATTTCACAATTGGCCGTGTCATAGCATCGTCAGAGAGTATGGCTTGTTCGGCCAATTTTGAAATTTGAACATCCGACCCCAGAACGTAACGCGCCAAATAAAATCATTGGTGGGGCTCGAAGACTCGACCCACCCTACTAACTTAAGCGAGGACTGTTGGTGCCGATTGCCCTGGACGATAAAGGACAAGTTTGCCGTGTGGATCACCAATTCGCACGACGCAGTCGGACTCTCCGGCGGCTTGTCGTTCGAGAATCGCTTCGAGTGCTTGAACTGCCGCAACCGTTTGCCAGTCTGCGGAAAGATCGTTGTAAGCAAGAGACTGAATCTGTTCGTATCGCTTCAGTCGTTCACTGTCCGGTCCGCCAAACTTCACGTACGCCAGTTCCCTGGCAAATCGTTCCAGAACTTCGACTCCGTATCCTCGCTGCGAACGTTCGCCCCAGGGTTCGAGGAACGTCCCATTGTAATGGTTGTTCATCGTGATCTTGCGAGAGATCGGTGTTTCGCCTTCGACGGTACATTCGACCCCACGTTTGCGTGAATGGCCATTCCAGACCCCATTGTCGAATCGGAACTGGACTTCTTGCTCGACGTAACCAGGAAAATTGTCGGGGGTGACCCATGACGTATGAATGTCAAAAGCCGCTTCACGTCCGTCGTCGTATTCGTAGATCATCCGCAATTGGGTACTGTCCCAAGTCGGGCCGTGCTTGGGGCCAACGATCCCACGCTGGCCCGTCGCCGTAACGGTTTTCAATCGGCCACCAAATGTGAAATCGATCAGCTTGATGTAATGCACGGCAACATAGGTGCCTGGATTACGGCCAGTGATCCATTCAGAGAATTGGCTTCCTGAAATCACTTTCGGTTCGAGAAGTGAACAATATCCATTGTTGACGTGACGCAGCACGTTATCTGCAACAAGCGTTCGCAGCTTCTTATGATCAGGGTCCAGCAATTTGTGGTAAACCACTTTTGCGAGCAATCCCTTTTGCCTGGCAAGTTCTGTCAATTCTTCTAATTCGTGCAGAAACAGGACGGAGGGCTTTTCGATCAGGATATGGATACCCGCTTCGAGCAGTTTCTTTGCGGCTTCAAAATGACGATTGTCCGGCGTGGCCACGCAGGCGAAATCAATACCTGCACCAATCAATTGATCGACGGATTGATCGCCTGAAAAGCTGACAAACGGGTGAATGTGCGAACCCGCTTGTTTTCGATAGGCCTCGGCCCGATGTCCGGTCCTCGAGGCCACGGCGGTCAACGAAACATCGATGGCCCCGAACCGGTGATCGTACAGTCCTTCACGATGAACGCGTTCGAAAAATGGCCGATAAGTCTCATCGAAAATCATGCCCATGCCGACCATGCCAGCACGCAACGAGGGTCGAGTCGAAGTCACGCAGGATTTCCCGATTTACGTGTAGCGGAGGCTTCCAGCCGCCGCGAAAAACAGCAAATAACCAATACCTGCCATCATCCACTGATACGAAGATGATTTCAACGAATCAAAGGAAACCCGGCGGCTGGAAGCCGCCGCGACCAGCCGGGAGAGCTGCGCTTAACTCTATCAGTTGACCGCGAGGATGGTCATGACTCATTGCACGCAGACTACCCTAAACTCTCGATCAACGCGCGAACGATGCTCCTATTCTAAACCCATCTTACGACGCGCATCAACACCGGCTGTGCCGGGCCGGTTATTCGCGTCTGATCTGGGTAGTTACTGAGTATTCCTGACCGTACGCGTTGAACTGAACCTCACCGTAAAGTGCGACATGTCCCTCGGTCGGCTTGGGAACTGATGCCGTGTAGGTTCCGTTCGACGACTTGATGGGTTGGGATGTCCACTTCGATTCCCGGAAATCTTTTGAGGTGGATGATGCGGTCCAGAGCCGGACAGCCGTTGGCGGGGTATTCGACTTGATCGTCAACTGAAACGAATCACCAACCGTCTCATGTTTCCAATCGATGGAAGGTCCTGGTTTTCCTTCAACAACATGCTGGAAGAAGACAGCCAAAGTTGTGAGTGCCCCTTCGCGGCCACCTTGCAGGTTATGCCCTGCGTTTGGAACGTACCGAATGTATTTCACGCCAGAAAGATCGTCCCAATAAACATTCAGGGCATCGACCGTCCAATACCGGTCGTTGGTGCCGTTGATAATCAGCTTGGGCAGAGTCAGATGGGCACGATAGAACCAGGGATCAACCCATCGCCAGAGAGGGAAATCGGGATCGTCTTTCAGATGCTTGATCAATCCTTTGCGTTCGTAATCGGCAATTTGTTCACTGTATTGACCCCAGGTTTCCAACTGGTAATCCATTTGCTTGGGGAAGTTGAGCGTATCAATCACGATCGGTGCGATACCGATGACGCGTTTGTCGGATGCGCCAGTCAGCCAGGTCGTCCAGCCCCGTTTGGATGCGCCGGTGACGACGAATCCCTTCACGGATGATCCCCATTCCTTTGTCGCCAGTTGTTCGACAGCATCCATGGCCCTGACAGCACTTTTGACCATGGGAAACAGAAGTGGCCAGCGTTTGTCGCCGGTCGCCAGTTGGAATAGAAAGGTGTCAGTAATCAGATCATCTTCGCTTCGTCCTCCGAGCAACGGCTGGTTAGGGACTTGATGGAGCATCGCCACACGGGCACCGCAAAGCCGGGCGAGCATCAGGCCCATGACCCGATCCCCTTCGTTCGGCTTATTCAGGTGGCCGCCCCCTGTAATGAACAGCAGAACGTGATCTTTGTGTTTCAACTCGGTCGGTTCATAGACCATCATGACGTGCTTCCACGTCATATCCATCCAAGCCTGCGACGTCAGTTCGACGTCGTAGATCTTCCCAAGCGGGTTGTCGATCTTTTCATTGAGTTTCCAGCCGAATACCTTATCAGGGATATTCAGGTAATCCTGCAATGGCGAAGCGACCGGAGCGGGTTGCGCCTGGGCGAACGCGGTAGATGTGATTGCGAGAATCACGCAGAAGGACAAAACGGATCGAAACAAACGCATTGGGTGTCTCTTATCTTTGAAGAGTTAACGTTTACCGAAAAAACAAAACGGAAAGCTCGGTCACCTTCGTCGTTTTGCGACGAGAACGTTCGATTTGAAAATCAACCCGGGACTGAGGCATTATTTGAAATCGTCGCCCAAATTAAAAGTTCGACGAGGTCATGAGGTAATTATGCAACGTCAACCCGTTTTGATCTCTGATTGATTGTTAATTTGGGCCTTTTGTCGACAGTTCAATCGTCCCGAGATCGTTCTTTTCGCCTTTTTCAACAGTGACCTTGTGGGTCGATTTGGCTGGATCAGCATAGGCACGGCTTAGTTTATTAATAGGAGTTCCGGGACCTGGAACTTCCCATTTAAAGGCCAGCGTATATTTTCCCTCTGGCAATCCATCACCTGATTGGTAGGTTCCTACCGAGAAAGCACCATTCGCATCGGTGAAAGTGGTCACGGGATACTTTATCGCTGATGATCCCGGTTCTGGGTGGCACGAAACCTCAATCCCTTCGGTCGCTTCGCCGTCGACCTCGACAACACCAGTCACAGGAAAGGTTTTCTCACGCGGCCCGCCACGTTGTGGCTGGGAACATCCAATCATCAGAGCTGCGGCAAGAAGAATTATTTCACAGCGATAACGCAATGTCATATTGATTCCTTATCTTGAGGAATGTGACGCTGAAAGTGTCGTCAAAGTCCCCCGGGGTTCCGCGGCTGGTGCTTCTGGCAAACTGCCTGAAGCAATTCACGCAGACATTCTAAGATACATTCTGAGACATAAAAAGGAACTGCACGACCGCGATCGATCGGTGTCGTGCGCATCCGGAATCCATCCGATGACGTTTAATCCATGCATAAAAAAGCAAACGGATGCGAGTCCACGAACCCACATCCGTTTGCGTTATGCTCGGCTTAGAACTCGCCTACAATGTCGCCATTCATACGGGAAATCAGGGATGCCATTGTGATTCCACTGAGGTTCTGACTCAAGAAACGGACGGAACCATCACACATCAAAACCTGTGCACCTCCTGTGTGGTACGAATACAATCCCGCAGCGTACTGGAACTGCTTCGGAGGATAAGTTTTCGCGTTGGAACAATTGATGGAACAAGGCCCGGCGTTTCCCGTACCGTCATAGTTACGACCCGAAAGTTCCCAGACTCCGTTAAATCCATCCGCCCACGCACCGCCGCCGAAGACCGAATTCCAGCCCGCTTCATCGGTGGCAGAAGCCGGGGAAACCGCTACGTTGCCCGTACGAACCAATTTATTGCGTCCTGCGAGTTCTCCAATCATCAACGTGTTTGAAGTACCATCCATGATGTCCGCAATTCTGCCCCCATCTGGAATCGTCATTCCGCTTGCCAACGCCGCAATCGGGCTCGTCACGCCTCCTTTAGCCCAGCCCTCCCAATCCGTGTTCAACGCCGCGTTATTGAAGACAATTTGCAAAAATGCCGGCTTGACTCGAGTGATCGCAACATAATCGGTTGCTCCTCCATCGTTCAGCGTTCCCGGTGCCGTCGACAACCCGCCGGTAAAGGCGGTGGGAAGTGTGTAAGTAATTCCATTTCCCGATCGGGGCGTTGATGGGCAAAGGAACGCAGGAATTTTGGTCGATACAGCAGGCTGATTCACGGGTTCGAAACAAGAAAAATTGAAATTGTACGAGTTATAGACCGGGGCCTGATCCATATAGGGCAACAGCGACAGACCCCATGAATTGGTGGTTTCGACTCCCCCGACACCGCTGCCAACTCCTGGTGCAAAAACGAGTAATGCGGGTAACGGAAATCGGTTGTGAACGTCGTGATAATTGTGCATGGCCAACCCGAACTGCTTCAGATTGTTCTTGCACTGGGTTCGCCTCGCCGCCTCACGGGCTTGCTGAACCGCAGGCAACAGCAGTGCAATCAACACCGCGATGATCGCGATCACCACCAGCAACTCGATCAACGTAAAACCTCGTTTTCGCGAGGTACTTCTTACTGTAACCATAGCCAAAGTCTCCTGAAAAAAAGAACAAGAACCAAAAGCATGCCCTGGAAGGCGATATCGGAACAGAATTCAATGAAGTTTTGATGAACAGTTGATGAGAACTTAGGAATGGGCAGTCATCGAACGCGCATCATGCGAAGAAAAATGTCTTGCGCCAAATCAAAAACCTTAAATCTGCAAGGTGCAATGACGGAAACGTACGAACTCTGATTCGAATTTTTGCGGATCCGTCGCGCCGAATGAACTGATCGTTTGTGGACTAATTGAGTTGGATGAGAATTACTTATTCGGGCTTCAAGATATGAACCTTGCCGCTACAAAAACGGCAGGCAACTTTAGAGCCGATGTATTTACTCGAAAAGCGCAATTGTTCCTGACAGTGCGGGCACTGTGAGTACGAATCTGCGCCCATGACCGCATTACTCGTCGGGTCGAGCCTGAAATCGGCAGAACAAAATTTGCACTGCACTCGCTGGCCCAGGTATTTACGATTGATTTTCAGTTCCTGGTGGCAACTGGTGCATTCCACGAACAATCCCACCGGCGTTATTTCAACCACGCTTTCGACCTCCTGAAGCGGGACAAAAGTCGGTACTTCGACACTGTCTTTCTCCAGCTCCAGATTCAGGAGCTGGCGACACGTGCGACAGTGAATCATATTGGGTGGCATATCGTCGCCACATTGCGGACATGGGCCGCCGGGCCAAGCGGGCATCTCTTAATTCCTTCATTCTATTCTGTGGAAAAAGTAGAAACGTCGATTCTGTCATTCCGATACCGAAGATCGCAACGATGAAAGTCGGTGAAAAGACCTCAGGTACAGACGCCCGTTGGCCACGGCGGGAGTCGAGTAGCTGGGGTCCCCGATAGGGTTTTCACCGAGCAGTCGATATTCCGATCCAGCATCCACCACAATCACTTTACCTGACT
>JBAXBD010000022.1:0-21792 GCA_037142165.1 Schlesneria sp.
CCGATTCGAGCGGACGTTCGGACATTAACTCGTTTAATGGCTACAAGGCCACGCAGAGGCAATTGCTGTTGCAGCCACTGTCCCTGAGCAAAGCGTTGAAGGATCCTGAAGTCGCGGTTCTTCCCGTGATTCGCGAACAGGTTGATCCGATCTCGTGGTTGCAGCATAAGCTCGAGGTGAATTTCCCAGACAAGTCCGAGATGATGAATGTTTCGTTAAAATTGACGGATGGAGTTGCGGCTCACAAGATTTGTAAATCGGTCGTTGATGTTTATATGGCCGACGTTGTAGAAAAGGAGCGATCCGAGCGGCTACTTCGTGTTGAGCGGCTGGAGAAAATTCTTGTCACGGCCGAGGACAAGGCTCGTAAGAAACGAGGCGAGCTCAGTGGTCTCGTTGATCGTCTCGGCACGAGCGATTCGACCACTCTGAATCTTTCACAGCAAGCTCTTTTATCTCAGTTCAGCTTCCTTCGAACGGAACTTTCTAAAGTTCAGTTCGATATTTTGCGAGCAAAAAGCGAGCTTCTTGCAAAAAACGGAGGTCAGGCGAACCCTGATGGGGCAACCGAGAATCCTGAGGATTCGACTGCTGAAAATGCAGGCGGTGCTACTGAAGGTGCCAAGAATGCAGGCGGCGCTACTGAAGACAGTGTCGCTGCTGAAGAGATCACTGATCCATTTATTCTTGAGGCACTTGAAAAGGATCCTGCTGCTTCGCAACTGACCAGGGAAGTCGAACAACTGAAGACGAAGATCAGTACGGCAGATAAAAAATATGAACCGAAAATGGCTGCTTCTTTCAAAGAAAAATATAAAACGCAGCTCGAAGCAGCGAAGCAGAAGCTGGAAGATCGTACTAAACGAGTTGTTCAATTGATGGCTGGCAAAAATGGAGATGGAGGTGGTCGATTAGCTGGCTTGAGCTTGCCTCAGAGAATTGCCTCCCTCGAATCGCAGGAGTCTCATCTTAAGGAGGAAATGAGTAAACTCGAAGTAGAATCGCGAAAATACGGTCGTTCATCAATTGACGTGGAAATGATGCGGCAGGAAATCAGTAGTCTTGATCCGGTTGTCGCTCGTGTCAGCGAAGAAGTGGAGCGGACAAAGATCGAACTGCAGGGATCGTCACGAATTTCACGTTACCCGTCGACCGGTGTTCCGACCAGCGGCGAAAACAAGATGCGGATTCCATTGGCTATTGCGGCTGGTCTTTTAGGACTATTGCTACCGCTGGGGTTAATGGTGCTGCGGGATGTGCTTCAGAATCACGTCAACAACATTAGCTCGGTCAACAAATCGATAAATCTTCTGGTGCTTGGGACGATTCCTCGTGTGCCGATGAAGGTGATGAAGCGTCTGAACGACCCATCAAATATTGACGCGAAATATTGGCGAGAACGCGTTGCGGAATCGATGTCAGTAGTTACAGCGTTGTTGCTCAAGAAATTGCAAAATGAAGGGCACCGCGTAATCATTATCTCCAGTGCGAAGTCAGGTGAGGGGAAGTCCACTTTGTCAGAGCAACTGGCGCGAAGTCTCTCTGATTCCGGGCATCGAACGTTGCTGATTGATTTTGACTTGAGGCGACCGGAACTCCATCGAAGGTTTAATGTTCCGCTTGATCCGGGGGTTTGCCAGGTTCTCCGAGATGGGCTAGATTTGCAAGAGGCGGTCAAGGAGACAAAAAATCCGAATCTTACGCTTTTGACGGCTGGAGAGAACGTAGGAAGTCTCTTGCGGGACTCGGCAAACGGTTCGCTTGACGCGTTGTTCAAGCGATGCCGAACGGAATATGAGCTGGTCATTGTTGATTCATGTCCTCTGTTACCGGTAGTGGACGGGCGTGTCATCGGTCAATACGCTGATAGTGCGATTCTGACTGTCGTTAAAGACTTCAGCCAGCTGGGTCAGGTCAACGCGGCTCAAGAAATATTGAACAACTATGACATCAATGTCTTAGGGTGTGTCGTTTCGGGTGAAGATGCAGGCGGTTATTACCATAATTACGGCCCATCTGCCGACAGATCGGCGATAGCGAAGGGAATCACGACGTCGCGATCCGCCAGCGCATTGTAATGGAAGCGTCAGAGGTATCAGCTTAGCTAATAAGAAATGCCAGGCATTTTCAATTCATAAAGTCGAGAATCTGCTGTATTTCAAGATTTGATTAGGACAGAGTGTTGTAACACTGAGAATACACACTGTGCCCGTTAGCAGAATTTTACTTGGATACTCTACACGGAGCGAAACATGAATCAGCTCACCTCCAGAATTTGGCTCGCAGCGTTTTTGATGAGCTGCGGCCTGGTTAGTACCTACTGGATTCGGTCGGGATATACGTTTGAAGTTCAGCCTCTGAAACAAAGCCTCGAAGCACTCCCAATGGAATTAATCGGGTACACGGGGTCTGAGCAGCCTGTTGATCCAGCCGTGTCTGCGGTCCTACATGCAGATACGACCGTGAATCGTTCGTATACTCGGCCTGATGGGACCATGATATTGTTGCATGCATCAGGTTGGTTACGGCCCGAAACCATTGCTGATGTGGCGCCCCACAATCCGAAGGTCTGTTATACGAATTCGGGCTGGAAAATCCTCGAAGAGCGCAACATTGAATTGACATCGTCGATTGGAAAGCTGCCGATGTGCGTCATGCTTCTGGAGCGAGATACTGAACGGTGCGTGATCGGTTTCTGGTATCAGATGGGGCAATCAATGTTTACGACGACTAAGGACGCTCGCCAGGTTCATCGCCAGCTTTGGGGAAATAAGAAATGGCCTGCCACGATCAAGTTCCTTTTTCAAACGCCAGCCCAGGTGTCGCAAGGAATCGATGCATTGCTTCCCCGGATTGAAGAATTTGCCTTGATCGTGCACCAGTGGTCATTGGAGCTTTAAGCGGATTCTCGCAAGATCACATCGTTTTACCAACCAGGATCGCGGTAATCTTATGACGGAAATCGTCGTTTCGGATACACGTCTTGTTTTCGTGAATAACTAGTCAAGTTTCGTTTTATTGGCCCTGTTCCATGCGTAATAAACGCACGCTGAATCTCCCTTTTCTAGCGGGACTGTTGATATCCCCCTTCGTCATTGCGGGGCTAGTCCACCTTCTTCACCATTTTCAGATGATACGAAACGCGTCTTCTTACCTTCGTCAGGCGAGACGAGCGTTAGAGGAAGACGGTCAAAATTCAAAATCGACAGCGCTAAGTTACCTCGCACGCTATGTCCAATTGGCTCCCAATGACCCTGAGGGTCTGATTCTCCTGGGTCTGCAGTATGCTGACGTCAACAGTTTTCAGCGTGCAGCAATTATGCTGGAGCGGGGATTAACGTTTCGTCCTGACCGGGCGGATGTTCGTCGTCGGCTTGTGGAATGCCTGATGCGGCTTGGGCGATTTACGGATGCGAGTGACCATTTGCAGAATTTTTTGCTGAAAGACGCGCCGAACGACGGCGAGTTACTTCAGCAACTGGGTGAGTGTCAGCGTTCCAAGCAAGAGTTCGAACAGGCAGCAAAAACATTTCAAGCCTCCATCCAGAGTTCACCCGATCGATTGGAGCCGTATGCGATGCTCGCATCGCTTCAGCAGGACCGATTGAATCTCGTGAAAGAAGCATTTGCGACGATCAATCAAATGGTGTCTGTTAATCCAGACAACCCGAGGGCATATCTTTTCCGCGGCGAGTGGTTCTTGCACCAATATCGGGATTTCAAAACTCTTATCGCAAACAATCGGATGATGGATCGCTCGGGGGCGGAAAAATTCCTTGAGGACGCCGAGTCAGATTCTCGTGAGTTTTTGGAACGCGATCCCGAAAACGCCGACGGCTTAATGTTTGCCGCCCGTCTGAAACTGATAACGGGCAAACGTGATGACTTGCGACAATATCTTTTTAAAGGGATAGAACTCCATCCGAACCGCACCGATTTTTATACGATGCTTTCCAATCTGGAATCGGATTCCGGCAATCCTGCCCTCGCAATTGAAGCGATGCGAAAAGGTGTTTTGGCGGCACCAAAAAATCCTGAGTTGCAATGGAATTTAGCGAGGCTGCTGATCGAATCCGACAACACAAGCGAGGCGACTGAAATCATTGCAAAATTGCGTACCGAAAAATATCCCGCTGTGGCTCTTGATTTTCTTGAGGCACGGATGCTTTACCGGCGCAGTGAGTGGTTGCCGATGATCCAGAAAATTGAATCAAAACGTGGACTCATTTCACCCACGGCTGATACGGCATTTCTATTCAAAAGGTCTGAATACATGCTCGGGGTCGCCTATCGCGAAATCAATTCGACCGAACCGCAGATTGCCAGCTTTCGCCGTGCCCTTGCCATTGACCCGGATTGGATACAAGCAAAACTTGCACTTGCTGATTCGTTGGCGGCTGCCGACCAGGGACAGGAAGCTGCGTCTGCATATGCAGAAATCTGTTCGACGCCGAATCCGCCATTGTCAGCCATGTTTGGATTGGCAAAATCATGGATTCTGTTTAATCGAAATAGAATACGTTCCAACCAGGATTGGCGCGAATTTGATGCGGTGATTGCGAAGCTTGCGAAACTCGATCCTCAACCAGTTCAGGTCGCAATTCTACAAACGCAGAAGCTAAGCGTGAGTTCTGAACAAGATGAAGCAGCAAGATTTATTCGCAACGCTCGAGAAAAGAATCCGCAGACGTTCGAGTTGTGGTTTACGGAATTTGAATTGGCGGAATCGAGACGTGATTCAGACCTGGCAACAGAATTGGTTGAAAAGGTCCAAGAACAATTTGGAGATTCCGTCAATGTTCGGCTGATGAGAGGTCGTTCAATCATTTTAAAGTCGGAATCGTCGGACGAAGTGAAAGCAGAATTGCTGAAGCTGTCTGAGCCAGACGCATCCTGGTCGGAACCGCAACGACTACAACTCGCCGAAATTTTTGCGTCACTCTTTGTGTCGATTGACGATTATGACAACGCAGAACGGTTAGCGTTGATTGTTCAGAAGGCGCAACCAAAGAACCTCCGAATTCGATCGTTCTTGCTGGAGGTCGGTCGGCGGTCAAAACGGCTAAACCAGATGGAGAATGCGCTTCAAGAAATGAAAGCCGTTGAAGGTGAAGGGGCTGACTGGCAATATGGTCAAGCCCAGCGACTGATTCTGGTTGCACAGGAAACGAAAGACGTGAACGCATATCGAGAAGCCCTTGCCCATCTCGATAAAGCGAAGGTGCTTCGTCCAACGGATGCTCAGTATCCGTCACTTTCTGGGAGGATACTCGATAATCTCGGAGATCAACCGGCTGCTTTGTCACAGTTCCTTGAGGCAATTCGACTGGGAGAAAAATCACCTGTAGTCACCACTCGTGCTCTGACGCTGTTGGCGAGTTCACGGAAAATCGAAGAAGCCGACAAATTGATTTCGGAGTTGCGTGAAAAACGGGCTCCGTTTACTGAGGAAATGTCGCGCATCGCCGTGAGCGTTGCTTTGCAGCTTGGCCACAAAGATGTTGCTGCGAAAACGCTTGAGCAACTCGTACGCGATTTTCAGGGTGGTTCCGATCCAAAGTGGCTGGCAAGGGCGTATTTTGCCCTTGAAAAATACCAATTGGCCGAAGAGCAGTATCGTTCCGCCATGGTTGCTAATCCTGGTGAGCCCGATCTTTGGGTTGGATTGGTTCAAACGCTTGCGCGCTCAAAACAGCCAGAGAAGGCCGAAGCGGCAATCGAGGAGGCCAAACTTGCAATTTCGGAAGACAAGGTAGCGCTCACGGTCGGTCAGTGTTACGAAATCATGGGCAAAGCGAGTCTGGCGGACGAGTTTTACCGGAAAGCGATCATCACGTCGCCGGATAATCCACTTCTACGCCGCAAGCAGATCGAATTTCAATTGGGCAGCGGAAATCTCCGCGAAGCAGAAGTTTCCCTTCGCAAGATGGGGGAACAATTGAATGAAAACGATGAAGGTGCTCAAAACCTGCGATCGTGGGTCGATCGAAATCTTGCAATCTGTCTGCTGGCCATGGGAAGTCCTCTGCAGTTGACAGAGGCTCTCAAAATTGTCGACCAAATGATTCAAAAAAATGGCGTCGCCAGCAATGATGATTTAAGGCTGAAGGCCAGCATCCTCGCAAAATGGCCAGCACGATCCGAGCGGCAGCAAGCAATCCCGATTTTTGAAAAGCTGGCAGCGGATGATAAAACCGTCACTGCCGAAGATCGTTGGCAACTTGCAAACCTCTATCAGTTGGAAGGTGATTTGAAGAGGAGTCGCGCTGAATTGCTGAAGGCAATTTTCTTGCGCAAGGATGACCCTCGATTTTACGTGCGTTATATCGGTCTTTCGCTGAAAGCGGACGAGCTGAGTAACGCGGAATTGTATATCGAAGCGCTTCAGAAATTATTGCCCAATGATTGGCTGACGATCGACCTGCAATCTCAAGTTCTCTATGCCCGAAAGAAGTATCCTGAAATTGTCAGTTTACTGAAAAAATTCGTGACTAGTCCTGCTGGAATCAAAGAAAAGCCGGAAGCAGCTCAATTTCGAAAATACTTGATTGCCAGACAGTTTGAGTCGTTTGCAAATAAGTTGACGAGAGACGAACAGCCCGCTGTTGCGAGTCGATTCGTTTCCGAAGCGGAATCTTTGTTCAATCAGATTGTTAAAGATAATCCCGATGAGATCATGGTGTTGATCGATTTTCTTGCCGGGACAAAACAGATTGATCGTGCGATGGAATTACTGCAGGAACATGGCTCCAAATCTGGTGTTGGTGGCATTATTAATGTGGTTCGTAAAATCACAAAAAACCCCGCGGTGAGCCCCGAACAACTTCGACGGCTTCAAGATCAGGTCACGCAGTTTCAGGCGCTCGTTGAAGATAAAAAGCTTAATGACCCACCGATGTCGATCTTGTTGACGCTGGCGGATTTGATGGGTTGGCGCGGGGAAATCAAAGAGTCTCAGAGAATTTACCAGGATGTGTTACGGAAGAGACCTGACAACATCTATGCGTTAAACAACTTGGCGGTTTTACTGGCTTTGAATTCGGGCGATCATCGTGCGGCGATGAAGTTAGTGACAAGTGCGATCAACAACGGAGGTCCGATGGATTCGCTGCATGATACTCGAGGTCTCGTTTCACTGGCTGCTGGTCAATCGGGAGCGGCTGTCGTCGATTTTAAAAGCTCGATCTTCGAAAAGGAATCAGCCGAAAACCAGTTTCACCTTGCCGTTGCTTATTCACGAATCGGCGCGATCAAAGACGCCAAAGAGTCATTGGCGATCGCAGAGAAACTGGGTCTTTTCGAAGAGGATCTGCATCCCAAAGAACGAATCATGTTGAAAACCCTTAGAAAACTGCTGGCGACAGAAGGGGCCAATTAAATACGACGACTCGTGATGTCAGGGGGATTTTTATCACTCGAAAGCATTTAAGAATTTCAGGTTGTGATCTCGTCAGGTACTTAATGATGTGAGCGTTTTTTGCGGAAATGACCTTAACACGGTTAGTAGTTCATTGTGTTCTGCTTCGCGAGTCAACGGTTTTTTGCATAACAAGTTTTGTTCCCGTGCCGTGTCTGGGTCAGTTTAGGTGGTTACGGCTTTAATGATGCCAAATATAAAAATAAATGCGAAAGCGCTGATCATCGGAGTCGTCACAAGCTTGGTCTTATGTCTGGCGATGTACGTTATTCACGAATTTCAAATGTCAAGAAATTCATCGGCGTATATTCGAGAAGCAAAACGGGCCCAAGCGGAAAATCGGCCTGAGGCAGCCGCTTCTCATTTTATGCGGTATACGCTGCTCAAGCCCAATGACGTCAACGGCCTGGTTCTGTTTGGAATGCAACTGGCTGAGATCGGTAAGACTCGCCCTCGAGAGTTACAGGGGGCATACGTCACCTTGCAGAAAGCGCTCGGTCTCGACCCGGGGAATGTTGAGGTTCGTCGAAAAATCGCGGATTTAGCAGTACAGGGAGGGATGTACGCTGAAGCCATCGACAACATCAATATTTTGCTGAAGGAATTTCCAGAAGATGTTGACCTGCTTGAAATGTTAAGTGACTGTCTCGTCGCTCGCGGAGATTACAACGAGTCTGAGGCGATGCTTGAATCCTCAATAGGGAAAGCGCCTGATCGGCTTTCGCTCTATTTGAAACTGGCCAATTTGCGGCAATTGAAATTGAATCGTCCGGGTGATGCGGTGCTTCCCGTGAATGAGATGGTCGCCGCGAATCCTGACAATCCTCAGGCCTATTTCAACCGCTCAGAATGGCTTTTAGAGCGATTAAATGAACTGAAGAATCTGGCGAGGGCCAATCGCGAAAAAGGCCAGGAATACGCAGCAGAAATTTTGAAGCAGGCCGATGAGGATGCGCAAGAGGCGTTAAAGCTTGCACCCGACGATATTGAAATGATGGTGCTGGCGATCCGCCTGGCATACGAAAAGCGTCGGATTGACGAACTGCGTAAACTGGCTGAACAGGGGATCGAGCAGCATCCGAAAGATCCTCGCTGTTATCTGGCCCTTGCAGAGTTGGAAAAATCCTTCCGCAACGATGCTGCTGCGATCCAAGTCTTAAGTCAAGGTGTGGCCGCGATTCCCAGTGATCCGCAATTAAGATGGGCATTGGCAGATGTCCTGATTGATACCGGTGATTTTGACGCCGCGAAAAGTCAATTTGCCGTATTACGCAAAAGCGATTTTCCTGAGGTCCTGGTGCAGTTTCTAGAAGCGAAAATCTCGATTTTTAATCGAGACTGGCTGGTTGGGATTCGTCAGTTTGAGGCGCTTCGGCAGGGTCTGCGTGAACAGACAGACTTGATGAAGCAGGTCGAGCTTTGGCTTGGATTTGCCTACCGCGAAACGAAATCTTACGACCAGCAACTCATCTGCTTCCGCCGTTCACTGGCACTTGATCCCGGTTTTTATCGTGCACGATTGGCGCTGGCAGAAACGCTGATGGACGGAAAGATGCTTCCGGAAGCGATCAGCGAGTTCGAGCAAATTTATTCTGTTCCCTCCGCTCCTGCGTCGGCTTCACTCGGTCTCGCGAAATGCATCCTGCTTTGGAACCTTGATAACCCTCCACGATTGCATCGTTGGGATATTTTTGAACGGGCCTTAAGTCAGCTCGAGCAATCGGAGCAACCGCCTGCAGTCTGGGCTCAGATTGCCATTCTTCGCATGGAACGACTGTTGAGTGCTTCTAAGCGTGAGGAAGCGGAAAAACTTATCTCGGAGGCACGAGAAAAGTTTCCTGATCAGATCGAGTTATGGACGGCTCAAATTGCTCTGGCACAACTCGCTCGTGACACCGAACGCTGTGACGAATTGTTTCAAGAGGCCTTTCTGCGGTTTGGCGACACGGTTCGACTTCGAGAATTAAAAGGTCGGTATGTTGTCCAGCAAAGGGGGGGCAAGTCCGGCGAAGAACTTCTTAAGCTCGCTGCGGGGAACTCGTCATGGTCGCAGGCTGAACGAGTGACGTTAGCCGCTTCGCTCGCGTCTCAGTTCCTGGCCGTTGGTGATCTGGAAAACGCGGCAACTCAGGGTCTCATGGTCAGTCAGGCGGAACCCGCGAACCTGTCGATTCGTCTTGTGCTGTTGGATGTGGCCGTTGCGGCGAAGCGTGTCGAACTGATGCAGCAAATGCTTGATGAATGCCGAAATATCGCCGGCGAGGGGGCGATCTGGCATTTCGGCACGGCGTTGCTAAAGACAAAAATTCAAGAGGGGGATAAACAGGCGATTGTCGATGCGATTTCTCATTTGAAAAAAGCCAGAATTTTAGCCCAGACCTGGGGCCGTGTTCCCTTGTTAATGGGCTCGCTTTACGAACAGCTTGGGGACCAGAAGTCTGCGATTGAGCAATTCGTTGACGCAATTCGATTGGGTGAACGCGGTACGTCAGTGACGAGCCACACGTTGTCAATGCTGTTCAATGCTCGACGATTTGATGATGCCGAGAATCTCATTAAACAATTGCGTGAAACACAAAGTACATTCACCAGCGAAATGGCACAGACAGAAGTTGACGTCGCACTTCAGCTTGGCCGGGTGGATGCCGCAATTAAAGCGACTGAGCAACTTGTTCGTAACTCGCAGAACGTGGTCGATCCGGTCTGGTTGGGAAGAGTGTACGGGTCACTCGGAAAATACGTGCAAGCGGAAGCCCAGTTTCGCCGGGCGATTCAATTAGACGGGAAACAATCGATTGCCTGGATCAATCTTGTGAAGGTTTTGACACTGTCAAAACAACCCGATGCTGCGATGGAGGTGATCGAAGAAGCCAAGTCTGCCATCGACGAAGAACGGTCGATTCTCGCGATTGCGTTTTGCTATGAGCTCGTCGGAAAGTTTGATCTGGCCCTGGAGACTTATCGATCCGCCTTCGAAAAATCTCCAGACGACGTCACAACAGGACTTCGGCTCGTCGATTTTCTTTTGAAGACAGGTGCATCGGAAGATGCCGTGTTGATCTTGAGAAAATTAGCGAAGTCGAGCAGTGGTGATGACGAGAACAGTCAAAATCAGCGTCGACTGGTCCATCGAAGGCTGGCAAATCTTCTGATTGCTGGTGGGAGTCAAGAGCAGTTAAATGAAGCAATGACGCTGGTGGAACGCAATCTGGGCAACGGTCAATCGGTGGCCGCCGAGGATCTGCGACTGAAGGCAGTCATCCTGGCTAATGGACCGGTTGACGTAGAACATGAGCAGGCCATTGCGATTCTCGAGCGGCTTGTGCAGACCGCCCCCGCGAATGTGCCTCAGGCCGAAGATCAATTTCTGCTGGCGCGATTGTATCTTCAAGCGGGTGATCAGATCAACGCTCGAGTTCAGTTGCGAAAGCTGATCAGTTCGAATAAGAGCGAGGGTCGCTTTATTCTGGCTTACGCGCAGCTCTGTCTTCAGTCCAACGAGCCCACAGAAGCGGAATTGTATTTATCGTTTCTGCAGAAGCTGGCACCGAACGAGCTTTCGACCATCGACCTGGAAGCTCAGATTTTATTTGCCAAAGGACGTTATGCCGAGATCAGTTCTCTTCTCAGTGGTCTGAATTCAAGCCGTTTTCAAGATTCAACAAAACCTGAGGCTGCGGTGGCCGCGAGGCTTTGGGCTGCCAAGCGACTTGATGAATTCTCACGCAGGCTCGAAAAGATGGGTGAAACCGCAGATGCAGCGGCACTGGCCCGCAGCGCGGAAGAGTTGTACGGGAAATACGTGAAAGATCGTCCCGAGGAAATGCTGGTTTTCGCCGAATTCCTGGGTCAATCGAATCAGGTTGATCGTGCACTGGACCTGCTTCAGGAACACGGTCCCAAAGCAAAGATTCTCCGCGTGGCGGGTGTGGTGTTTGCGATCATGAAAAACGTCTACGCAACACCAGCCCAATTGGCTCGGCTGCAGGAATTGGTGAAACAGATCTCTTCAAGTTTTGACAATTCGACGTTCTTTGAAATTCTCACCGCAGATCTGATGAGCTGGCGTGGCGCATTTCCGGAGGCGACTGCTGCCTACCGGGAAATTCTGGCGAAGAGTGAACGTGAAGTTGCGGCACTCAACAACCTTGCCGTACTGCTGGCGCTGACAGGAACAGATTATGACGAGGCCGAACGACTGTTGAAAAAAGCGATCGAAATTGCGGGGCCATTGGACGCTCTTTTAGACTCGGCCGGAACCGTAAAACTCGTCTCGGGACATCCTGAGTTGGCGATTATTGACTTTGAGAGGGCGCTGCGGCAACGTGAGTCGGCAGAACGTCGTTTTCACGCAGCTGTGGCCTACACGAAACTGAAACGATATGACGCCGCGAGAAAGTCACTGGATCGTGCCGACAAATTACAGTTGTCGGAACAGGAGCTTCATCCACTCGAGCGTCCCACGCTGAAAAGTATCCGGGCGGAGCTTCAAGAGCAGCAGGCAAAATAGCCTTGTGGCTCCCCTTTTGTCAGCTTTTGTTGCTCAAAAACAGCGAGTCGCAAGGCGTAGCTGCCGCTTTCAGCCGAAGAAAAAAGGGACGGAGGCTGGAAACCACCGCTACAAAAGCTGACAGCCTTTCCGCAGTGAAGTAAGCCGAATTGCCATATTCCAAGTGATTCGTTGGGTTTTTCTCGAAAAACGGGTCAGCCCCCTCTTGGTTGGTGTCAGGTTTCTCTCGGGAAACGACAGTTAGGGGGTCAAGACCATTTTTCGGTCAAAACGATCCGTTGAGGCTGTCAATTGCAGGTCAAGGTCTGCTTGAATTCGGCGATCCTCTCGGCAGAGAGAGGGAACGTTCCACTTTGGTCTGACGCAGAACCATCCCGCTTTATTTGCCTTGCGTCTCTCATGGTTGTCGTATTTGCAGTAAACTCTGATTGGTTTTGCTTGATCTTATGGGGAACCTGGCCTTAACCACGCAAGTTCAAAACTCGCAACTGAGGGAGGCCCCAGCCGGATCCATCGCTTATGCGTTGGTCTCGCAAGGGATTCGGGCTTTTAGTTGGTGGAAGCGTCCAGGACATGTGCTGACAAGGTCTTTCGGGGAATTTGCAGTTCTCATTAAGTCATCGGAAGAGCGTACGTAATTTGACGTATTCCGATATGAAATCCGGTGCATTTGAATCTTAAGACTTGTGTTGCCCGGCGAAGCGTCGGATAATCCATCTATACGGATTCTTCCATCTCCGACGTGGGTTTCCACGTGGGGAGAGCCTGAAGTGATCAATTTTCGTGATTTTTGACACGTTTTTGACAGCTTTTTTTGTGGTTCGGAGCTTGGTTATTGACGCTCAGTTTGAAAAATCTGCAATTTTTTCCTTGAGACTCAAAAATTAACTGCTTATTGACTTGAATTCTTGGAACTTCGGTTGTCTAATTGAGATAGTCGGAAAGAAATCAACAACATCGAGAAAGATTGTTGTTGACTCGGAACAACGTTAAAGCACACAAAGATCAATGAATATTAAGACCACCAACCGCCGCAGACTTTTAACGATCAGCACGCAGTGCTGTTTGTTGGTCGTAGCGTTTGCTGGTTTGGTTTCTCCTTCAGATTCCGCCGCTGCTGCGATGATTTTGTCTGAGCAGTCGATGAGCTCCTCTCAGGTGCTCAGTGCAATTGAGGGTGGCGAAAGTCAGTTGGGTGGTCTGTCGGTCTGGTATGACGTCGCTCGCGCTGATTCGAATGTGCTTTCCTCTTCAGGAGCGAGATCACGGGTCGTTGGCTCACAGTCCAGCAGTATGGCCTCGAATAGCGATGATTTTCCCGTAGAGTGGTCGGTGTTTAATCTGTTGCCTAATTTGGATTGTTGTGTTTTCGCCTCGTCTTCTTATGGTGGTTCGGCGTCTGGTTTTAGTTCAAGCGGCTCGCAGTTTGGTCACGGCGGTTTGTTGTCAGCGATTCTGGTTCCGCAGTTGCGGTTCTCGATTCCTGTTTTAAATCATTTTTGGCGAGGCACAGACTTTGTGTTTGTCCCTCCCGTGGTTCCGGATGAACTGTTAAGACCGCCACAAATTTAGTTGATTCCAAGCCCAGTCATTGGCTTGTGTCTTAGGCGTGACCTCGCGTTTCGTCTGCACGAATCAAAGGGTGGGTTTTCTCACTGTTTGTGTGGTTTTCTGGAGGCTTGCCTCCAAGTTTGTCTAGTTTGAACTTTCAAAAAATTGATTTAAAAAAAGGTTTCCAGTAATGAATTTCATGCAAAATGTTCGTCGCATCGGTTTGGTTGGGTTGACTCTGGTTGCTGCAAGCGGTTCTGTATTCGCTGACGCAATCATCCAATGGGACAAAGCGACTCCAGCTTACACAGTGAGCACTGGAGCCACTCTTTCTAGCACTGGTACCGCTGGTACCAGAATTTCCTCAACCAACGCAGTTCTTACTAATCCTGTGTTTGGAAGCGGTGATCCCGTCACTCCAGCACCGGTGTATTTGACGTTTGATCTGAAGTCAGTGGGCGCTGCCACCGGCTCTGGCACTACTGGTACTGCTAATGGTACAATCGCTCAAAATTTCACCGGATCGTTTTCGATTAAGGACGCTAATGGTATTGTGTTGCTTGCCGGCACTGGCTTGACGGCGGGTACTATTGCTACAAACATCACTACCGGTAGCACGAACAGGAATTTTGGTATTTTCTTGGCTCAGGGCGGTGATTTCACAGGTACCTTGGCCCAGCAATACGAGTCAGGATCATTCGATTTGAATTTGAATTTTTCGGGCAAGAATGTTAGTGCTGCTACCGTTAACGGTGTGAAGACCCTCTCTTTCGTTGCTAACAACAACAATGGTTGGGGTGCCAGCAGTGCTGAAGGTACGCCAATCGTTCCAGAACCTTCAACATTCGCTTTGTTGGGCTTGGGTGTTGCTGGCTTGGCCGTCGGTGCTTACCGACGACGTCAGGCTGCTGCTGCCGTCTGATTTCCAGATTGTGGTCAGTTAACTGATTAATGGGAAGCCGCTCGGCAACGAGCGGCTTCTTTTGTTTTGATTGTTAAGAGTTTCGGATCGACTTCTTTCAGGCAAGCAAATATTCATGCAATCGGAAGCGAGTGGGAGTCGAGCAATTGTCGCGTATGTGGCTCCGCTGGCGTGCTACATGATTCCAACGATGTTCGAAGCATCGAATGCGTTTGGGTTAAGCTATGAGTTGGCCTGCACTTTGAAGGGATTGCTCGCGGCAGGCGCATTTTGGATTTTTCGCCGTCATTATCCTGGGTCTTCTACTGCCGGTTTTCGAATGGCAGTCGTTGCTGGGGTTCTGGGATTGTTTGTCTGGATTGGACTCGATCGGCTTCAGGCGAACGTGCCAGGACTTCAGCGAATGGTGCAGATGATTCAAGGAAGCCGCGTCGGGTACAACCCCTTTGTGAAAGGGGAACCGTCAGCCTGGCAAATCGCCTTTGTGATTGTCCGGTTGCTGGAATTGACGATCATCGTCCCTTTGGTCGAAGAAGTTTTTTGGCGAGGGTTTTTGTCCCGCTTTCTCATCTCCGAAGATTTCGAGAAAGTTGAGCAAGGGACATTTACTGCCTTCAGTTTTTGGATCGGGGCGGTGTTGTTTGCATCGGCTCATACAGAGATCCTGGCGGCGATTGCCTGGTGTCTGTTGATTAATGGGCTTTACGCAAAGACAAAAAATGTCTGGGCGTGTGTGCTGATGCACGCGGTTACCAATGGTTTGCTCGGCGTGTATATCCTGACGACGAAAGAATGGCATCTGTGGTAGTTAGTGGCATCAGTCGATTTGAGCGGATTATTCGTTAGCCCGACGCGCAAGTTTTGAAGTTGCCTCTTTTCGATTTTTGGGGTGAAGTCAAGAATTCAAAAAATCGGTAACGCCTGAGATTTCTTGCAAATTAGCCATCATCGCTACGGGTGATGAGCATTCGTGGGAAGCGAGTCAAGCGTTGCCTTGGCGCCGGAACGAATACTTCGTTTGAATTCTTTATTTGAGAACATGTTGTTTCGTAGTCGCGTGGTTCTCGAATAATGCTGATCGCGCGGAGCGGCTGTCACTTTTTTTGTAGTGTGGGCTTTAGCTCGCACCAGGTGTGGTGTCGCACGCACGTGCTGAAGCCCATGCTACGGGCTGTGGCGCCATTCTCAAATTACAAAAACTGACAACCTCGGAGCGATGATGGCAACTTTGGGGCTGAGATTGAACCTGCTTGGCTTTTTCCCTTGCGTCTCAGCGCCTTGGTGTTAGATTCCACTAAAATTCTCTTGTTCTTGTGCGAAACCCGTTATCGAAACACCAGAGAACGCAGCTTCAAAACGCGCAAGCGAGGGTCTTTTCTTTGTTTTAACGGGAATAAAAACTCTCGTTTGTGCGAGGGACTGTTTTTGTTGTCCCGCAGTCGTGCGTCGGTTCAATCGATGCTCGATTTTTCAGAAACGACGATACGCGGGCTCGTTTCAGCTTTTTCAGAATCAGAAGCATTAAGGGCGTGTTTTCCGATTTTGCATTGAACAACGGAAAGTCGTTGCGTTTAAGCCGAATTACCGATCAAACTCTTTGGCTGGCCCTGTTTTAATGCTGGCTTTTCTCGGAAAATAGTGGTATTTCTGATATCAATCTTTCCCTATCAGAATAGAAGCTGAGTTGATTCTTCGGTTATTCCAGGAAATTTCGAGTGGAATCTGTGGCCGCATACCTGTTGATGACGAATGTCTCTCATCAAGAGTGGCAAGCGCCGGTCTTCACGTATTCTCAGGTTATTGGTCGGCTTCCTGAGTGCGATATTGTCATTCCGAAAGAGTATGTTCACGTATCCCGTCAGCATGCGGAGGTCGGGGCGGATAAAGATGGGCTGTGGATTCAAGATCTGGGATCTTCCGGTGGGACGCAATTAAATGGCGTTCCCCTGGTTCCATCAGCCAGAACCCGTGCGGAGATTGGTGATCGTGTATCACTCGGCGGGCTAGAGCTTTATTTTGTATCGCCTGACGCCAGTATTCTTGAAGAATCGGTTGGCGAAGCTGAAGAGGAAGGAAAGACGAGAAGTACGGTTCAGTTTACTGCGAGATCAATAAAAACGGTTGGGGATGTACGTCTTTCCAGTTTAAGCCCAGCCGAACTGGAAATCGTCCGGTGGATTTGCCGTGGACTTACGACATTTGAAGAGATTGGGCGAAAGCTGTTTCGCAGCCCGCACACGGTTCGGACTCAGTTGGGAAGCGTTTTCAAGAAACTGGACGTGCATTCGCGTGAGCAGTTGCTGGCGCTTATGCGTAAGTGCGAAATTGCCTGGACGCAACCGGAATCGAATGGTGCGGAGGACACAATCGGGCCGATAAAACGCGACCATTGAACGGTTTGCTGGTCTGCGAGGCTTTTTGGTCCGGGCGACCTATCAGGCGACTGCGGCTGAGCGCACGGGCTGAAGCCCATGCTCAGGTGATTTTTTTGCCAAATCTTTTAATGAAGAGAGTGGACGATATTGGACTCGAACCAACGACCTCCACGATGTCAACGTGGCGCTCTAACCAACTGAGCTAATCGTCCTGAGAATTCACTTGTTGCCAAGGGAAAGACACAATAGAAGCCCGTCGTCGCGTGGTCAAGCCTGCGACCGCTTCGTTTCAAACGGATCTGGTGAGAATCTTCGGTCTCGATTAATGTTATTACGAGTACAACGAATTTCCCGAGGGTCCGTCTCATGCAGGATCACAGTCGACATATTTCATTACTGATTGTGACACTTGCCACGATCGTCGTAATGATCTTCGCGCCGGGTTGCGAAATGTTGCATAACGCGGGGGTTCCTGGACTGAGGCCGTATATCAAAACGAATTCCGCCGACGGAAAGAAAGAGCAAACCTGCCGGGACGATTTCCAGTTGCGCAGGGACCACAAGGCACCGTATTGGTTGCTTGCAAATCGAATTCAGACTGGAATGCAGCTTCACGAGGTTGAGCAGGTTCTTGGTGAGCCTGGGGAACGGGAAACCGACATGAGTCGGCTGAAGTCCGATGGTGCCTACCAGACAACCGACCTGGTTTATAAATGGGGGCCGGACCAGACGGGACACAGTGTTGTTTTGTTTTTCCGTGACGGCCACCTTGTCAACTTTAATCGTGACAGTTTCAAGACGGACTGAATTGGTTTTGGTGGGTTGGCTGGCGGATTTCTGTCATGAGGCCGTTGATGAATCGGTGTGGTTAAAGAAATGTGACTTATGAGACTGATGGGACCGATGTGACTGATCAGTTCGGAAACAGGTCCTATAAGTCCCATACGTCCTGTCAGTCCCATTTCTTTTTCATCAAAGGTTTTTTCATGCCACTTTTCGGTTCTCACTTGAGCATTGCGGGGGGCTATTACAAAGCCGTTGATACCGCTGCCGAACTTGGCCTGCAGACGGTTCAGTTATTCACAAAAAACAATAATCAATGGGCGGCAAAGCCGCTTTCAGACGACGACGTGCGTTTATTCCGCGAGGCGATTCAGCGGACAGGAGTTCAGCGTCCCTGCGCACACGATAGTTACCTGATCAACCTTGCGAGCCCTGATGAGACGCTCTGGAAAAAGTCGCTTGAAGCTCTGGTTATTGAATTAGAGCGGGCGGAATCGCTGGGACTGGAAGGTGTAGTGATGCATCCCGGAAGTTTTGTCACATCGTCAGAAGAAGAAGGGCAGCTACAGATCGTCAAGGGGTTGGATGAGGCTCATCACAGGACGGCCGGGATACGTTGCCAGTACTGGCTGGAAACCACGGCCGGACAAGGCTCGAATCTCGGCCACCGATTCGAGCAGATCGGCTATCTGTTGGAGAATGTTCGAAATCCTGAGCGACTAGGGGTTTGCGTCGACTCATGCCACATTTTCGCTGCCGGATATCCGCTGCAGACGACAGAGGAGTATGCGGCGACGATGGACGAGTTTGACAGGCACATTGGCATCGATCGGATTTGCGCCTGGCACTTGAACGACAGTAAGAAGCCGCTTGGCAGTCGTGTCGATCGCCACGAGCATATTGGCGAAGGGTTTCTCGGCCTGGAACCGTTCAGGCACATCGTCAACGACGTTCGATTCGCTGACACGCCGATGTACCTGGAAACGGAAAAAGGTGAACGTGACGGGGTCGATCTGGACGCAATGAATCTCGCCACGCTCAAAAGTCTGTTGGCAAAGCCTGCGAAAAAGAAGAAGCGTTAGTTTGAGGCCACCGTGACAATAATGGGTTCGCAAATGACCAGGTGAAAATTCTCATTAAGTCATCTGTGCCACTGTTTTGGAGTCTTCGGAAAAGCAACGTTTTCACCTCTCCATTTTCAGAAGCCCGAAGAGCACTGCTTGACAGAGGACGGTCAAGCACTGGCACTTGAGTTTTGAAGAAAGATTCTGCTTGGAATTCCAATAGGCTTGCAATCTTTTGTCTGTGTCACGATACTGTCTGCCCCCCTTCAGCCGAGTGTGCTGATCGGCTGATTTTGTTTCGCTGGCAAGACGCGTGTCTTGTGACGGCGGGCAAGTTCCTCCCGCGTTTCGTGATGAAACGGGTTCCGGATCTTCCGGGATCGCCAACCTGAGGTACAAGACGATGAATGCGTATACCAAGACTGAAATCAAGAAGCTTCGCAAGAAGCGTCAACGCCTGAAAAAGAAACTGCGTTGCCGTTTCTGTCCTAATGGCTGTGACAAGTCACCTCGTCCGATCTTCGTTGACTACAAAGACCTGAAGACGTTGCGGACAATGATCGACCGCGAAGGGAACATGCTGGCTCGTCGAAAGACTGGCAATTGTGCAAAGTTCCAACGGGCTGTGCGAGAGGCGATTCTTCGTGCTCGATATGTTGGATTGCTGCCGTACGTTGCTGAAGAGTGAAATCGGTTGTTGCGGAAATCGGGTCGCTGCAGGCCCATTCAGGGCAATCCGTTATTATGAACGTTCATACCCGGGGCGACGCTCGAAGACGAGCTTGCCCCGGGCTGATTCTGTCAGCACTTTAGGCTGAAAAGTCAGGAAGAACGAATCAAAACTCTCTCGTGAGCGATGGGCTAACGAATAATCCGGGTGACTTGTTGAAGTCGATCGACCGAATTTATTAGCGATTCTGTTTCTGTTGGGGATTGCTGCAGGAACGATCGGATCGGTTCCTGGAGTCTGATTGCGGCGTCGACTGCCGGATTAGAACCGCTTTGATAGGCGCCAATTGCGATCAAGTCTTCGGCTTGCAGGTATGCAGATAGAATCTGTCTCAGCG
Organism: Schlesneria sp.; assembly: GCA_037142165.1. Lineage (GTDB taxonomy): Bacteria > Planctomycetota > Planctomycetia > Planctomycetales > Planctomycetaceae > Schlesneria. Next base: position 19,690 of record JBAXBD010000022.1, read on the forward strand.
ACGTTGCGGATTGTCGATGTTCGTCGCCGGTGATCTCAGGCATCAACCGCGAAATGCTGGAGAGAATATCGATTGCAGGGAAATGCCCTTGTTGAGCAAGTTTTCTTGACAGCATGATATGGCCATCCAGAATGCCTCGAACGGCGTCCGAGACTGGTTCGTTCGTGTCATCTCCTTCCACCAGAACGGTGTAGAAACCGGTGATACTGCCGGAATTCGTCCTTCCGGTTCTCTCAAGCAACTTCGGGAGCAACGAGAAAACACTTGGCGGATAACCCCGCGTTGCTGGCGGCTCACCTGCGGCAAGGCCGATTTCTCGCTGGGCCAGTGCGAATCGAGTGATGCTGTCCATGACCAGAAGGACGTCGCGACCGGTTTCGCGAAAGTATTCGGCGATCGCCGTTCCGAGATAGGCGGCACGCAGACGAAGAACTGCGGGGTCGTCGCCCGTCGCAACGACGACGACGCTACGAGCCAGTCCGTCAGGCCCGAGGTCTCGCTCGATGAACTCGCGAACTTCGCGTCCTCGTTCACCGATCAGGACCACGACATTGATGTCTGCTTCGGTGGATCTTGCAATCTGGCCGAGCAGGGTGCTTTTGCCCACACCGCTTCCGGCGAAGATCCCCAATCTTTGTCCTTTTGCACACGTCAGCAGTCCATCGATGGCTCGAACGCCTGTTGCCAGAGGCTCGTTAATTCTTGGCCTCTGCATTGGTGGCACGGGTATCGAATGGAGGTTGACATGTCGTGGAAGTATGGCGGGAGGCAGCCCATCAATGAAACGGCCTCGGCCGTTAATGATTCTTCCGAGCATTGCATCGCCAACACGTGCTCCCTGGACGGAATGACCAAGGATCGCTCGCGTCCCTCGCCGGACACCATTCAGATCGCCGTAGGGGAGCAGTAATGTTTCTTCCCCCGAAAACCCGACGACTTCTGCTTCAAGGACTGTTCCTTGTTCGGATTCCAATTTTGCAATGGCACCGAGTGGGGCTGGAAAGCCGGATACGGAGACAGTCAGTCCCACGATGCGGGTGACTCGACCGGTCAATCCGACTGGCAGGATGAAGCGAACGTGTTCATCGAGAGTAAGCATTTCAATTCCTCAATGTCACGTGAGTTAGTCATCGACCAGTTCTTCAGCGATGCGGTGCAACATGGTTTCGACCCTGGCATCGATTTCACCATGTCGCGTCTCGATTCGGCAACCGCCTCTCGTGGAATGAGGATCGGGAACCAGCGTTGTGTCGGCACACGCGGTCAGAGATTGCACAATTTGCGGCGCCCGATCACCCCAGGCCGACAGGTCATCGGGATGCAGGTAGACCGTGAGTTGTGGTTGTCCTGCGGCAAGTCGCAGTGCGTCTGAAATCATTTCTGTGGCAAACTCTGGGCGTGCAGCCAACTGCCGTTGGAGAAGTTTTTCAGCAATGGCGACACCGAGTCGCACGGCAATTTGTTCCCACCTGACAAGCCATCGGTCACGTTCGGCCTGAAGTGACTCTGCGGCGGCTTGAAGTGCGGGGAGGGCGGTTGCCAGTTGAGCTGTCACCTGTTGATCAGCGATCTCAGCGGCCATTTTGGCGATAATTTCCTGTGACTCGCGCAGGCCATGGGCTCGGCCGTCGTCTCTGGCAGCTGCTCGAACCTGTTCGCAAAGCTGCATGGCGTCATTTCGCGCTGCGTTCAGGATTTGATCGGCATCGCGACGGGCATTTGCAACGATCTGGTTTCCCTGCTCCTGGAGGTCAACGAAATTGAAGACTTCAACCGCTGGTAAGGCGTGGGTGGAGTGGGCTTTGATAATTCGCGCATTCATGATCGTGACAATTCATCCTGCGTTTGCAATTCGATCATTGGTTTTGTGTCGATTCATTTTTGGGGCTGGTAACTCGATCTGGCCGTTGGCCTCAAGTACCAGAATCGCGCGCGCGACCTGTTCTTGTCCGGCTGTGATTTCGCTCAATCGAAGTGGTCCCACCGACTTCATTTCCGCTTTGAGAGCATCGCCCATTTTTTCGGGAAGACGTCTGATAAGACGCTGCCGAAGGGATTCCGAGCACCCCTTAAGCGCGACCGCCCAAGGGCAATCGGTTGTCT
>JBAXBD010000023.1:0-21450 GCA_037142165.1 Schlesneria sp.
CCGTTGGCACCCGGCGCGCCGTAGTTCAGAAAATCGGTGGGCGGAAAGAAACAGACAGCCGCCTGAACGGCACTGCTTTCTCGTTCAACAGGGTCGGGCGAGTCACTTTTTCCTGAACCGCCACGCGCAGCAATCGACAGCGTCAGGTGGCCACCGGAACTGGCACCTAATACACCGAGACGATCCGGTTTGACTCCATACTGAACGGCATTTCGCCGAACGAATCGAACGGCCCTTAACACGTCGTCAATTTCTTCCGACACAGTGAACTTCGGCTGTGAACTCGTCACGACGGCAAACATCGTGTATCCCCGTTCGAGGAAGACTCGATAGTCTTCCGGTCGGATGGTTACCATCATTGGCGTCGACTTGCTCGACAGCCAGCCTCCGTTGACGAGAAACAGCAAACCCGATCCGTTCGGCTTGTCCGGCTGAAATACGTCCAGCGTCAGCGCCATGCCGGACTTCCGCCCGTAGATCACGTCTTCCGTCCGCCGAACGGGCTGGTCACATCGAGCAATATTTGGCTGGCAGAAAACGAATGCCAAAGTGGTCAACAGACAAATTTTCAGTTTCATTTTCGTCAGCTTTTTCCACGTAGATTTTAGAAGATCACTACCTGACGAGAAGCATTCACCAGGGTGGATCCAAGCGTTCGACACACGATCGGTTCAAAAACGGGTCGCCCGCGAGATACTCTCGAAGCGGTCTCGCGTTCGCAAACGAAGAGGCCGGTTTGCGATGAACGGAACTTATTGCGCAAACAATTCGGCTGCAATCGCAACGGTTTGGAAATGGCAATCGACGATTTGATGGATGTCGGGGCAATAGCCGCCCGCCATCGACACCGCCACGGGAACAGACTTTTCGCGACAGGTTTGCAGGACCAGTCGGTCACGGGCCGCCAGACCTTCAAGCGTTAGCGCCAGGCGGCCCAGGCGATCGCCGTAATACGGATCAGCTCCCGCCAGGAAGATTGCCAGGTCGGGAGCCGACTCGCGAAACGCGGTGGATAATCCGTGCTTCAGTGCGGCAAGGTAATCTGCGTCACCTGTACCGTCTGGTAAACCGATGTCGAGATCGCTGATTTCTTTGGGCTGGGGATAATTTCGTTCACTGTGGATGGAAAAGGCATAAATCGATGGATCGTTGCGAACGATTGACGCGGTTCCATTCCCCTGGTGCACGTCGCAATCAATGATCAAGACGTTTGATGCGAATCCGTTCGATTGCAGATCGCGCGCGGCGACAACGCTATCGTTAAACAGACAAAAACCCTCCGCTCGATCACGATAGGCGTGATGAGTGCCTCCCGCCAGGTTGACCGAGCAGCCATCTTCATTGGCGGAATGGCAAGCCGAGATCGTAGCACCGGACGACCTTCGAGAACGTTCCACCAGTTGTGGCGACCAGGGAAAGCCGAGACGTCGGATTTCGACATCAGTCAGTTGACCCTTCGTGACGCGCTCGATGTATTCGGCGGAGTGAGCTCGTAGAAGTTGTTCGACTGTCGCTGCTGGCGGCCGAACCAGTTCATGATTTCCGGCCAGACCACTGCTCAAGATTCGCTCCCGTAGCAGCGAGTACTTCTGCATGGGAAAACGATGAGTCGGAGGCAACGGAAGCACAAATTCGTCGGTGTAGTAAAGTCGCATCTTTTCTAATTCGCTTGAAACGCGAGTAAACGCCCGGCGCCGTCCATGACGGAAATTGAGGAAGCATTCATATCGATTAACAAGAGCAAGTGTGGAACCAAACTATGGACACACGAACACTCGAATCTTTAAACCGAAATGCTGCCAACAATTTTAACGACAAACGATCGGACTCTGGAAAAAACAGCTCCGTTTTCTTTCCCGGAAAAAACGGATTGGCCGCAAATAGAGGGAATAAATTAGAGCAACTTCAGTGAGGAGTCGCGCTCACGACACTTCGGCTACGCGAAGCCAAAATCGAAGTCGATTTGTTGGCGACATTTTTTCTTTTTCAAATTGCGATAAATTTTTTTTTGCCGCTGGTCGGACACACGACGATGTCTAGAACCTTACCGCGCAGATCCGTGTTTTTCCGTGCGGAAGGCTAATATCTTACAGAAAGTGTTTCTATGAAGAGACGATCAGTGAAGTTGTTTTTGTACCTTGGGCTGCTAGCGGCGTACGGTCTTTCAAGTGCAACTCATGCCGGTAATCTTGTTCAAAATGGTGATTTCAGCAACAACCAGTTCGGCGGCCTGAGCCACGAACTGGCCAGCGGCAATTGGAATACATCACCCACGCCGCTTGTGGGGTCAGGTGTCACTGGCTGGACCAATACCACGAATAACGCTTTGAATTTCTGGTTTAATACAACCAATCCGACTTCCGTTGGCGCCATCTCGCAATACAGCGAAATTCAACTGTTGCCACCCTCGTACAACAATACGAATTTGCCTGACACTGTTACTGGGTTTCTGGCTCTGGATGGAGACCCGAATTACCATGGCGCGATCACGCAATCGATCGGCAATTCGACGACAGGGTTTTTGACGGTTGGACAACAGTACGAAGTGGACTTCTATTGGGCTGCAACTCAACTCACGAACAGGACTGGTAATACCTGGGAACGGTTAGATGTGCAGTTGGGAAACTCAGCCGTACAGTCTGTGAGTTACGGTTCCGCTAGCGATTTAAAACTCCCGACTCATGGATTTACGGGCTGGACATATGAGTCAATGATTTTCACTGCGACGAGAGCTACCGAGACTTTGTCATTCCTTTCGCAGGGTGGACCAGGCAACGCTCCCCCAATCAATTTGCTCGCAGATGTTTCGATGCATGCTGTTCCCGAACCAAGTTCCCTCGCTCTGAGCGCCTTGGGTATCGTAGGCTTGTTTGTGGTCCGTGCGCGTCGACCAGCGAAATTGAACGCGTGATCTGAGTTACGACTGCAAATACGATGAATCAAGACCGTCGGATGGTTCCGTCATCCGACGGTTTTTGTCGTTCTGTTTTTTCTGCATCGATCGATAGGGGACTTAAGTGCGGAGACCTTCAGGTTTTGAAAAACCACCGTTTCAAAGTAATTACAATGCGGTAAGGTCTTCGCTCCGCCAAGAATGTGACAGGAGCTGCCTAATTTACGAAGTAGCATCATTAACCCCCTGACATTAAAATCGCCGTTGTGGTTGATGACAGTCAGGATAGTTTAAATCAACTTCACTTCGGCAATCGGACGTGGATACGAATATCGGGTTGGAATAAATGGAACAATTGATCGGCCCACAGCTTCACGGATTCCTGATTGAGGTGCTGCGTCTGTCTTTGTGGCTGGCAATTCTGGCGGCGATCTTCGTCCCGCTTGAGCAATTGTTCTCAGCCCATCCGCAAAAAGTATTTCGCAAGCAGATCGGCAGTGATCTGGGGTATTATTTCCTCAGCAGTCTCCTACCGGCAGTTTTACTGAGTTTTCCTGTCGCGCTGCTGGCCTTGTTGGTACGTCACGTTGTGCCGGCAGATTTCCTGCAATTTATGTCGGTGCAGCCATTTTGGACCAAGGCGGTTATCGGCTTTGTCGCAGGTGAAGTGGGCTATTATTGGGGCCATCGCCTGAGTCACGAAATACCATTTCTCTGGAAATTCCACGCGATTCATCACAGTGCCGAGCAGATCGATTTTCTCGTTAATAGTCGCGCGCATCCGATCGATATGGTCTTCGGCCGTTTCTGTGGCATGATTCCGATCTATTTACTGGGGTTGGGCGGCCCGGGCAGTGCGAAAGAGAGTCTGGTCCCCGTCATCGCGACGCTGATCGGGACGGTGTGGGGGTTCTTCATTCACGCAAACTTGCGATGGCGATTTGGGCCGTTGGAATGGCTGGTCTCTACTCCTGCTTTTCACCACTGGCATCATACAAAAACACCGATTAATCGAAACTACGCCGCAACACTTCCGTGGATCGATGGAATTTTCGGGACCTATCATCTGCCTCGTGAATTTCCTACGGCCTATGGCATCAAGGCAAAAATGCCAGATTCGCTGGTCGATCAACTGTTCTATCCGTTTGAACGTACCACCTCGGATTCGACATCACTTGAACCGGCAAAAACCGACACCGCCAATTTGCCTGGCAATAACAAGGAAGTTGTCGTGGAAATGACCGCCGGGACGGAAACCGCTGTCACACCAGATTGATCTCGATCAGAAGTCCGCACTTTTTGGTGTTCTTGGGAACGGGATGCAATCTCGGATGTTCGTCATTCCGGTGACAAGCTGTACCGTTCGTTCGAGGCCCAATCCGAACCCGCTGTGTGGAACGGTACCGTATCGACGGAGCTCGAGATACCACCAATAGTCTTCGGGAACGAGTCCGCATTCTTTCATCCGGTCGACGAGCACGTCATGCCGCTCTTCTCGCTGGCTGCCACCAATGATTTCCCCGATACGAGGGACCAGAACATCCATCGCTCGTACGGTCTTTCCGTCGTCGTTAGAACGCATGTAGAACGACTTAATCGCACGAGGATAGTCCGTCAGAATGACCGGCTGCTTGAAATGTTGCTCAGCCAGATAGCGTTCATGTTCTGACTGCAGGTCGTGACCCCAGGCGACCGGGTATTCGAACGAATGTCCTGATGCTTGAAGAATGTTGACGGCGTCTGTGTAGCTGAGGCGAATGAAGTCGTGCTCGACAATGTTTTGTAACGAGGCAAGCAGCGTCGGCTCGATCCGTTCATTGAAAAATTCGAGATCTTCCGTGCAACGGTTCAGAACATCCTTCACGATTGTACGGACGAAGGTTTCGGCCAGACCCATATTGTCTTCGAGTTCGTAGAAGGGCATTTCAGGTTCAACCATCCAGAACTCAGCAAGGTGCCTGGTGGTGTTCGAATTCTCGGCTCGAAACGTGGGACCAAAGGTATAAACATCACCAACGGCCGTGGCGAAGATTTCTCCTTCAAGCTGGCCACTCACCGTCAGCCCCGCCTTTTTTCCAAAAAAGTCGTGCGAATAATCAAGAGCCCCTTTGCTCTGTTGAAGTTTTGCAAGGTCCAAAGTTGTGACCTGAAAAACCTGTCCTGCCCCTTCACAATCACTGGTGGTGATAATCGGGGTTTGGACATAAAGGAATTCGCGGGCCTGGAAGAAATTATGGATCGCCGAGCAGAGAGCGTTTCGAACTCGTGCAATCGCTCCAAAAGTGTTCGTTCGGGGCCGGAGGTGTGCCTTCTCGCGAAGGAATTCGAAACTGTGCCCTTTTTTCTGCAAAGGATACGTCAAGGGATCGGCAGTACCGAGGACTTTCAACGTCCGTGCATGAACCTCAACCCGCTGGCCTTTGCCGAGCGATTCTTTAACTTCGCCGATCACCGCGACACTGGCTCCGGTCGAAATTTGCTTGATGAGAGTGGCGTAATCGGGAATATTGGCATCGACGACGATCTGCACGTTCTTCATGCAACTGCCATCGTTGAGTTCAAGAAACGCGAAATCCTGCTTTGATTCCCGCTTGGTACGAACCCAGCCACGCACATCGACTGTCGTCCCTGGCTGACCGGCTTTTAATATTTGAGCAACTCGAGTAAGCGACATAGTTCCAATCCGTGGACGATTGCTGATTGTTCAACGGGGACCGAATAGACAATGGGAAAAGTCAAATCGGGCAAGTCGAAGGACGTTAACCATCGGCCAGCTTGAATGTTCTCTCCTGAGTGCATTCAAGCATCTCGTGATAGGTATATCCGAATCGTCCATGATCGAAAAGAAGTGTTTGATCGACCAGACCTCATGGAATCGATTGAAATGAGGTAAATGATTGTGGTTTGCCGAACAATGGAATCGATCGTCAAAGAATGAAGACGGCCTCCGAACAAAGTTCAGAGGCCGCCGTTTCGTTGTAGTATGTCATCTCAGGGTGTCTGAGATGATTGTCTTTCATTCACTCGTCGAATTATCGCATTCCCAACAGCGTGGACAGGTGACCCTTGCGGATTGAACCGGTCTTTTCCATTGGAGGAACTGGAGCTGGTGAAGCTGGTTCCATTACTGGAGCAACTGAAGGAGCACAGCCAGTGCTGTTGCATCCGCTTGAGCTGCAGCCAGTTGAACAGCAGGTGTTGCAGTTACCATCGACGATATCGTATCCGCACAGGCGAAGAGCCTGTTCGGCTTGGCGTCGGACGCCACGATCGCAGTCACCAAGAGCACAGGTCAAGGCGGCAACGACTTCTGGGCAGCAGCAGCAGTTCTTGCGAATCTGATCACCAATCTTATCGGCAGCAGTGCTGCGAACTCGTTCATCAGCATCGTTCAATCCGTAGATGAACGCTGACATGATTTCTGGGTTGCAGATGCAGTCATATCGGTTACCGAGTTTGCGAAGAGCAGCAGCTCGTTGACGAGCGTAGCAAGCGGTTTGCGATGTATAGATCAACTTGGCGATATCGCAAGCGTTTGCATTGCAGCATCGTGTTTCAACTGGAGGCACGCAAGTGGCAGCGGGAGCACCGCAGCTTGGATCACTTGGAGCACCGCAAGTTGGAGCACAAGCCGAAGCACAGTTGTGCTTCGCGAACAGTCCCTTCAAGAATCCGCAGCCCAACAGGCTGCCGTGTGACGATGTGCCACAGGTTGAAGCTGGAGCACAGCTCGTTGCTGGAGCAGCACAAGCTGGTGCACAGGCAGGAGCAGCACAAGCTGGTGCACAAGCAGCAGCAGGGGCAGCACAAGCTGGTGCACAACCGTTTCCGGCACCGTTACCGCAAGCAGCAGGAGCAGCACAAGCTGGTGCACAAGCAGCAGCAGGAGCAGCACAAGCTGGAGCACAGCTGCCAGCACCAGCACCAGCACCAACACAGTTGGCAGCAGGAGCAGCACAACCAGGAGCACAGCTGTTACCTGAACCGCAGAGTCCCGCAGGAGCGGCACAAGCAGGAGCACAACCGTTTCCTGAGCCACAAGCAGCAGGAGCGGCACAACCATTGCCACTGTTCCCGCAAGCACTGCCTGTGTGACCACAAGCACCTGGACCACATGAGTCACAGCATGGTGGCTTAATATCCGAACATTTTCGTTGATACGTGTGAACCGTTGGACCGCAAGGTCGAACGATTACGGGTTTACAACAGGCTGGCTGCGTCGTCGCTGCACAACCACAACTCTTCGCGGCACCGCAGGCTCCGGTGAGACCACAGAAACCAGCGTCGGCCAAATTGGCCATGCTCATGGCGGCGAGCACAGCACCACAGAACTTGATCCATCGCATAGAACAACGTCTCCTTCCCTTGGGATTCTCAAAACAAATGAGTCTTCGCTGACTCATTTCCGACCGGGATTGTGAGCCTAGGAACCCCAGGCAGCGCACTCCGATTTCCTTGGAGGATGCAAACTGCCCGCGACGCGCGTCGCAGTTCTTTCGACCATGTCGAAATCCAATTCCCGGCCGATCTAATCGTCGACAAACGCACACTCCATTCAAAATCTATGCAACAGCCGAAACCGACTGCCGCCCCCCTCACAGCCCACGCTACGTTCGTTTCATTTCATCACAATGAAGTTCGTTACATGCGGGTCTGGACATTGGATCGGCGGTGTAACCCGCAGCTCTTGAATATCACAAGCTGTTATTTTTCAAGGAGTTGGCGTCATTTTCGATCGCGGTTATAGGGCCTGTAGCGGTCAGTCAAAATGGAGGTGACTTTAACGCCCAAAATACTGCAACTTCGCCAAATCAAACTTCACAATAGGTAAAATAACATCGCTTTGGAAAGATGTGTGAGTTTGTTTTACCTGTGCGGATTGTTCCCAAAACGACGAGGCTAAACTGCCATGTCCAGCAGCAAGCTGAGCCGAACATGTGGCTCGCGTGGCGGATCTTCTCACAAGACTGTACTCTGAAGAGATTTGTCAGTCCGTGACTATCGCGAGTTTTGAATTGCTTCGCTGACCAATCCATTAAGATGTGTGCTATGGGTCTCGATTCATTCCGGTTTCAAACATCCTTTCATTTCATCGTTGCATTCACGATTGCAATGTTCGGGATGAAATCGTATTCGTTGGGCCAAACCGAAAAACCTGAGACAACAGATAAAAGTTCTCCGGCCGTCGAATCGACCGGCTCGAACGATCTTCAATTCTCTGTGGTGCGGCTTTCAACGGGTGGAAGCTATGTCTATGTCCCCGAGAAATGGGGAGAACTTCATTTCAGCGTCGTGAATCCACGCGAGGAACCTCGCGAAATGATTTGTGCAACCTCTTTTGACGTACAACCGTTGTTGCAGTTCGGTCGACGCGTTTGGATTCCCGGTAAATCGTTTTTACGAATTTCGCATCCGGTCGTAATTCCCAGATACGATGCCAGTCGAGGGCCCATATTAAATCTTCATACGGTCGTACTCGATGCCTCGGATAAAAACGAAGCCTTTTTGAAAAATGATTCTGGAAAGAATCTTCACGACGGGGCGTTGATTGTCACGCATTCTTCCCGGATCACGGGGCTTATCGATTCGCTATCCGAAGGGAACAATCACATTCCCAACGCTGTTACAGAATTGATCCGAGCCGGCCGGGTCAGTCAACTCCTGACAAATCAAGTTGTGTCGTTATACGACCAGTTTCTACCAGGCGATCCAACTGGCCTGGATTTTTACGACCAGATCGTCATCGCTGACAACAGAATCACGAATGACTTTGCGGCACTGGCGGCTTTGCGTCAGTGGTTACATGCGGGGGGACATCTTTGGGTGATGCTTGACCTGGCTGATCCGATCGTGCTTGAGCGACTGCTCGGCGACGAATTTTCTGGGCACGTGCTGGATCGCGTCGGGTTGACATCGGTTCGGGTAGATGGAGCTCAGACGTTGTCGGAATCTGGGCCAATGACCTCAGTAACGGCGGACTACGAAGAACCGGTTGATTTGGTGCGAATGGCCTCTCCAAAACTGGAAACCCACTATCAGGTCAATGGCTGGCCCGCGCTGATGACGACAACTTTTGGCGAGGGTAAGGTTTATATTACAACCCTGGGTGCCCGTGCATGGATGACGCCGACCCCACCAGACGCAGTTCGATCTCCTGATTTACTGAAGAATGCCGACTACACCGTGACTGAACCGATGAAAGAGTTTGCATCGGATTTCTTCAGTAAACGAGAATCAGAATTACTTCCACAGACGGCGCTTGAACCTCAAGTGCGGGAGTATGTTGGATATACAATTCCCTCGTGGAACATGATCGTTGGGACTCTTTTTGGTTTCGCAGCGTTGCTCTTCGCCGCTGGAATCCTCCTGTTGCGTGCTGATCGACTTGCGCATCTCAGTTGGATTGGATCGTTGATGGCGATCGCGGTCAGTGTTCTCCTGCTGTCGATCGGCCGTTCTTATCGACATGGAATCCCTGGAACTGTGGCGAGCGTCCAATTGGCTCAGGCCATAAAAGGTACCGATGACGCTCGAATTCAAGGCTTGGTCGCTGTCTACCAGCCGGAAGGAAGTCGGTCGGAAATCAAAGTCAGGGGCGGCGGCCGGATCATGCCCGATATGACCGGTCTCGAAAACGTCACTCGCCGAATGGTTTCGACAGATTTGGGTGAATGGTATTGGGTCAACGTGGCTCAACCTGCAGGGCTGAGAACGTCTGAATTTACCCGAGCAGAAACCGTCGTGGATCGGATCGAAGCCCATGCGACTTTCGATGAAAACGGACTTGTCGGAACATACTCCGGAGGTCTTCCGGCAGGAACCGATGCTCTGATTGCGACACGAATCGGTCGCCTCGCCGTGACATTTGACGGGCCCCAAAAATTCGTGGCTCGAGCCAGTGATCTGTTCGAAAAGGATCAATATCTGAGCGCCGATTTCGTCAGCGATGAACAGGACCGACGACGACGGACTTTCGAAAAACTACTGGCGAATCCGAAACGATCGGACTATCCCGTGAAACCACAATTGATGTTCTGGTCAGATCATTGGGAACATGGTTTTGAATTTGGAGACGGCCTGAAGAGACAAGGGTCAACCCTTGTGGCAGTTCCGCTGAACATCGACCGACCAGCAAATGGGACAAAATTTTTGATTCCTTCGCCGTTACTCCCTTATCGGAATCGGGCTCAGCCTAACGGGCAACCTAACTCGACGATGTGGAGCTATGGAAGGAAAGAATGGCAAGAACGTTCAAGCCCAAGTATCACCTGGTTGAGATTTCAGATTCCCAGAGAACTTTTACCTCTGACGGCCAATCAGGCGAGAATCGACCTGAAAGTGACGGGGCCGATTGGTCGCGTCGAATTCATGGGACTGAAAAACGGCACAACGACCAGTCTGCGGACAATCATTGACCCCGTTGGGGCCTTGTCGATCGACGTCAGCGACCCTGAAGTGCTTTCGATCGACGAAAATGGGGGATTGTCGCTCGGACTTTACGCTGGTGATCCCACTCGTCCCGAGTTGACTCATTCCACGGGAAAACCTCCAGCTAATGCGACCGGCCAGAAAGCCGGCGATGCGAATCGAAACACGAAAGTGAACTACTGGCGAATCGAGTCGCTGACAATGCAACTTTGGGTGACGTCAACTGAACCGACGGCGAGAGCTGAAAAATGACAACTGACCAACCGCGTAAGACGGCGACAGATATTCCGGTCGTGGTGATGGAGCATTTGACAAAACAATATGGTTCCTTCACTGCATTGAGTGATTTGAATCTGACTTTAAATGCAGGTCAGATTCTGGGTCTGATTGGACCGAACGGCGCAGGAAAAACGACCACGATCAAAATCCTGGTGGGTTTGATCCGCCCGACATCAGGGACTGCAAAGATCGATGGCGTCGACTGCGTTAGCGACTCGGCCAGAATCAAGCGACTGGTCGGATATATGCCGGACACATTTGGTTCTTACGATAACATGCGGGTCCGTGAATATCTGGACTTTTTCGGGGCGACATTTGGAATCGCACCTCGCGTCCGGGCCAAGCGAATCAGCGAAGTGATGGAAATCACCGGCACGGAATACATGAAAGACCGATTCGTGGAAAGCCTTAGCCACGGGATGCAACAACGCGTTGGCCTGGCTCGCACGTTATTACATGACCCCAAGGTGCTGATCCTTGACGAACCAGTCAACGGCCTTGATCCACAGGCTCGAATCGAAATGCGAGACCTTCTGATCCAACTCGCAAAACGAGGAAAAACGTTGCTCGTCACAAGCCACATCCTGCCAGAATTAACTCGAATCTGTGATCGAGTGGCAATCATGACTCATGGAAAGCTGCGTGCCTTCGGGACAGTCGACGAAATCGGACGTCAAGTCAGCCAGCAGCGTACGATCGAATCTCATCTTGTCTCCGCAGATCAGGTCTCGATGGCAGCAAACATTATCCGCCAGGCGATTGAACCAGGGGCCGATGTGGTTGAGGCTCCTGCCGAAGCGATTGTGCGTTTCCGCACCGCTCGACCGGAATCAGAACTTGGCGAGGTTCTCGCTCAATTGATTCACGGGGGAATCCGGGTGACACAATTCCGGGAGGTACAAACCGATCTCGAAGAGGCATTCATGTCATTCGCAAGACCACAGCAAGCAATCGTCTCGACACCCGTCTCCGCTGGAGGACCGGTCCATGCTTAAAGCATTGGTCATGCGAGAACTGACGACGCTGATGCGGCGACGGAGAATCATGGCGCTGCAATGCGGTCTGGTGGCTTTGTTCGCGATCCTGGTCGCGATTCGATGGCCGACCGATTCTCGGATGGCGTTGACGGGAAGTCGTTCTCAGCAGGTTTTTCAGCTTTTTGGATACGGATTACTGGCGACGCTTCTCCTGATTTTACCTGTTTTTCCCGCGACCAGCATTGTCAGGGAAAAAAAACAGGGGACTTTGGCATTACTTTTGAATACTCCGCTAGGCCCTTGGCGGATTTTTTTCGGCAAGTTAACCGCGGTTCTCGCGCTTTCGGGAATCATTCTCGTCATGAGCCTTCCTGCCGCCAGCGCGTGTTATGCAATGGGTGGCCTGTCGCTCTACGGCGATTTATGGAAGGTTTATCAGTTGCTGATGCTGGTCGCCCTGGAATATGCCGTCCTGGGACTGCTGGTGAGTACCTATTCAAATTCGATCGACTCGGCAGTTCGACTGGCTTATGGACTGGTCCTCGGCCTCAGCGTGATGACGCTGGGTCCACACTATTTCTTTCAGGGAACAAAAGGATACCTGGCAGATATTGGTGAGCTCTTGTACGGAATCACTCCGTTAGGAGCCATGATGTCGTTAACCGGTGCCGGTGATGTCGGAAGCAAGGGGTTAATCACAAAAACCGAAATACTCGGACGATTCACAGTGACATCACTGATTGTGTCAGTGATCGCTAGCATCTGGTCGATCTCCCGATTGAACCACACAATTTTTGACCAGGCCCGACCCCAGGGAGCGATCAGCGATGATCAAACACAGTCGGTGCGGTTTTTTCGCAGGCTCTTCTTTCTGGTCGACCCTCAACGACGTTCCAGCAACATTTCCTCCCTTGTTAACCCCATCATGGTGAAGGAATTCCGTTGTCGGCGATTCGGACGGCTGCATTGGCTCTTGAGACTTGTCGCGGTCTGCGCCATTCTGTCATTGGGTTTAACTTATGCGACAACGGCAGGTACGTTCGATTGGGGTGTCGAGACAATCGGCGGCATCATGGTGGTGATGCAGGTCGCACTTCTGGCACTGATCACGCCCAGCCTGTCAGCGGGACTACTGAGCAGTGAACGGGAAAGTCGAGGTTGGCAACTGTTACAGACCACGCCCATGTCGATCGCTCGAATCGTCTGGGGAAAATTGCTCAGCGTGATCCTTCCGCTGATGCTGATTCTCTGTGCGACTCTTCCTGGCTATGTTGTGATGGTCTATATCGAACCGGGGATGGAATTGCAGGTCAAACGAGTTGTGATCTGCCTGGCAGCGATGGCGGTTTTTGCGATGCTGTTGAGCGCCGCAGTCGGAAGCTTGTTCAAGCGTACTGCCGCCGCAACGGCAGCAGCTTACGGTGCCCTGCTTTCGATTTGCGCTCTTCCGTTATTGATCTGGCTGGGGCGAGACGCTCCATTCGGGCACAAAACCGTCGAAGCGGCACTGTCGGTCAATCCCATCGCAGCCGCATTATCCGTGATTCGAATGCCGGGTTTTCAGGATTACTCATTGATCCCGGCAAATTGGTGGTTCCTGGGAATTGGTTCAATCATTTCCTTGCTGGTCTTGTTGACCCAGACCTACCGCATTTCCCGACCACAATGAGCGCCGAAATACGATCTTTTCCGCGTATGCTGATTTTGAAAACGCTCACAATATTTTTTGACCTGAGATGATCGGCCATGTCGCATCAATTGTTTGTTTATCTGTTCGTCGCGGTCGTTTTCCTTTCTGGCGTCAGTCGAGCTGAAATCCAGACCGATTTCCTGATGGACTCCGATCCCAAATTTCATCCCCTGCCACCGATCAAGAACCCGATTCCGGATCATCTGCGACTTTGGATCGAAGTTCTCGCTCGTCCCGAGATCGATTATCAGCGGATGGCAGCAGAATCAATTGCTGCTGCACATGAGAAGGGAATCCCTGATTTGATCGCTGCGGTTCCCCCCCTCGAAACGGTTTTGACCTCACCGTCATCCCATCCTTCGGCGCGATTTGCAGCCGCGCGGGCACTGATCGCACTCGAATCTCGCAATTCGTCTGAAAAATTGTTTGATGTCTCTCAAAAATATGGTTCAGAACTGAGGCAATTGATCGAACCGGCCCTGGCCGAATGGAACTATCTTCCGATCCGATCCGTTTGGCTGAAGCGTCTTGAGACCCGGGAAACTCGGCCGCGAGATTTAGTTCTGGCGATACGAGGGATTCGCCGCGTCCGTGAAACGTCCGCTTCGACGAAGATGCAGCAGTTGACGCTAGACCTCAATCAAACACCGGAAATTCGCCTGGAAGCGGCATCGGCTGCAGGGGAACTCGCCGAGACTGGCCTCGAAGTCGATGCCGACCGGCTGTTCCACGAAACACGAACACCTTCGACGATCAATCGTCATTGTGCTGTTCGATATCTCTCGCGGCATTCGAGCGAATCCGCTCGTAAAATTCTGGCTGAAGTTGCGACCGACCGCGAACCATCGGTTGCAGCTGCCGCGCTTGAGCGACTGCATCAGATCGATTCGGCTCTCGTTTTACCGTTCGTTGAACTCGCGATTCAAAACAATGATGCGAACGTCCGCACTCAGGCAGCACTTGCCTACCTCAAGCTTCCAACGAAAGATCGAATCCGCACTCTCGCTAATTTACTGGACGATCCGCATCCGGTTCTGCGAAAACAAGTCTGCGAAGGACTTTTTCGCATTGCACAGCAGCCGGAGTTTCTAGAAACGATTCAATCGGCGGCAATGGAAATTTTATCGCAAGATCGTTGGCGAGGTCAGGAACAAGCGGCATTACTGATCGGTGAATTTGAATACAAACCTGCCTGGAAACGACTGGCAGAATTACTGGATTCGTCACGTCGTGAAGTGATGATCGCGTCAGCGTGGAGTCTGCGTAAAATCGCGAATCCTCAGTCAATTCCAGCAATCATTGACAAAATACGGCGGCAGACGGAAATCAGACATACCAATCAGGCACAAGAGATCGACCTGCAAGTTGGGCATCTTTTTGAAGCATGCGGTCGAATGCTGTCGAAAGAAGCAGAACCTGAAATGCTGGCATATGTTCCCAAAAATCTCAATATGGGAGAACGCTCGCGTTGCGCAGCGATCTGGGCACTCGGATGGTTGCACGCAGGCGAACCCGATCGGTCGCTTGGGCGTCAACTGATCGATCGGGTCAACGACAATGAAGTTCTTCCGCCCGAAAATTTTGAAGTGAAAAGATTTTGTATCATTACGTTGGGTCGCATGAAGGCCGTCGAATACGCCGCCGAGTTTCGACAGAATCTGGGAAAAGTGACGTCAAATGACAAGTTCGCGCTTTCAAAACGATGGGCACTGACACAAATGACCGGAGAAGAATTCCCTGACCCGATTCCTGAATTGGCCGGTCATGGAATCTGGTTCCTCGACCCGATCCCGCCGAAATCCACACCGGGAACCGGTGAATCCCCCAACCCGCAGCAATAAAAACACGAATGCCTGATTGTTATGCACAATTCGGGAATTCACGACCGGTTCTCTTCCACGAAACCCATTGATAAAGGTTTCGGTAGACTCATTGCGTTGCAGTTTGCGGGGACCGTTCCTAGAATCCCGAGCCTGACGGCAGTTGTGGCTCGAATCTTGCGATTCACACACGATCTGCTGTTCTGGTCCCCGCTCCGTCGGGGGTCCATCCGCGAAAGTCAGAGGCTGAAACGTATGGAAAGTTCGTATCCGATATTGTTGTTTGTCGCGGTCCTGGTCGGGTTCGTCATCACGAACTTGATCATTATCCATATTGTCGGACCACGCAAAAAAACAGCTGTAAAGCAGATGCCATACGAATCGGGGATGGACCCTGTAGGTGATGCACGCCAGCCATTTGATGTCAAGTTTTATCTCGTCGCGATCCTGTTCCTAGTGTTCGACGTCGAGTTGCTGTTTCTGTATCCATGGGCTGTTTCTGCTTACCTCGACGATCCGTTGAAAGCTAATCAAACAGGCGTTCCAGTCGAGTTACGAGGCACCGTCTTCGCAGTGATGCTGGTGTTCATGGCCACACTTGCCATCGCTTATATTTATGCGTGGCGTAAAGGGGTCTTCAAATGGCGATGAAAGATGTTCCTGACAATATTTTCATGACCAGCCTTGATGCGGCGGCCAGTTGGGCTCGCTCCAACAGTCTCTGGCCAATGCCGTTTGCGACCGCATGTTGCGGCATCGAATTGATGGCGACCGCTTCTTCACGTTTTGACCTCGCCCGATTCGGGGCGGAAGTCATGCGATTCAGTCCTCGTCAGTGCGATCTGATGATCGTCGCGGGTCGCGTCGTCATGAAAATGTTGCCGGTTCTGCAGAGAATCTGGCTGCAAATGCCCGAGCCGAAGTGGTGCATAAGTATGGGAGCCTGTGCCTGTACCGGCGGGGTGTTTGATACGTACGCTGTTGTGCAAGGTGTCGATCGATTTATCCCGGTTGATTTGTACGTTCCCGGCTGCCCGCCTCGACCAGAGCAACTGATGGCTGGGATCATCGCTTTGCAGGACAAGATTAAGCACGGGGGGACACTGAACGGAACGGAATTTGGAAAGCGAACCCAACCAACCGGTCCGACTCCGTATGATCTCGACGAATTGATTCGAATTCGAGAAGCGAACGAAAAATTGATTTCCATCAATTGATTGAGAATAACCAGGCTATATCTCGGCTATGAATTGCACAGGGAGACAGAGTTCCCGGTGTTCACACTAATCCACGCAGCTAAAGTTGATTAAACGCCATGTCTGCTGAAGATGCATTGAAATTGAAGTTTGCTGGCGCTGACCTGGCATTCAGTCAGTTCCGGGACAATCATCGTATCGTGGTGTCAGCGGCAAAACTGTTCGAGATTCTTGCGTTTCTCAAGAATGAGCAGCATTTCGACATGCTTGCCGAGGTCACGGCTGTTGATTATCTCGAATATGAAGGTGCCAAAGACCGGTTTGGCGTCGTCTACGTTCTTGTCAGCACAACATCTGGCGAACGCCTGGTCATTAAGACGTTCGTCAACGATCCCGAACCACTGCTGCCGTCTGTGTATTCACTATGGAAATCGGCGGATTGGCTTGAACGTGAAGTTTACGACATGTTCGGAATTCGTTTTTCAGGCCATCCCGACCTGCGACGAATTCTGACTCCCGATGAATTTACTGGCTACCCCTTACGCAAAGACTACCCACTGAAGGGGCGGGGTGAGCGACATAACTTCCCCGTGCTGACCCGAGCTGAAAGTTGACCATTTGTGTTAATCCGGCAACCCGATGAATGACAACCTCTGGTCTGCCTGCCGAATTTGTTGTTGGTTTACATAATTCATCACCGTCCAAGAGACGATCATGCCTTTTGAAGTTTCCGACCTCGCTGAACTGGATGCTCCTGACAAGGAATATCTCTGGACGCTCAACTTTGGGCCACAGCATCCCGCGACGCATACAACATTGCGATTGGTACTGACGCTGGATGGCGAGACCGTTGTCAACGCGGTTCCGCATATCGGATACCTGCACTCGGGATTCGAAAAACTGGGTGAACATCTTGATTTCAACCAGTATGTGACAATCGTCGACCGGATGAACTATATCTCGCCGCTGCACAATGAAATCTCATGGCATCACGCGGTGGAAAAGCTGCTTGGGATCGAGTTGACGCCACGCTGCAAGTATCTGCGGACCATCCTGGCTGAATTGATGCGAATTCAGGACCACCTGCTGAATACCGGAACGTGTGCACTGGACCTGGGAGGATTCACAGCGTTTCTCTACTTCTTCCAGCAGCGCGAACTGATTTACGACATTGTCGAAACCGCTTCCGGACAACGTTTTCACACCAGCTATACCCGTGTTGGTGGCGTCGCATTTGATGTCAACAACGCCTGGGTCGATAAAGTTCGCAGCTTTGTGAAGGGCTTTGCCGCAGTACACGCCGAAGTCCATCGCCTGCTGACACGCAATCGAATTTTCATCGAGCGGGTTAAAGGGATTGGATACCTGAGTGCCGAAGATTGTATCAACATGGGTGTGACGGGGCCTTTGGCGCGGGCCAGCGGTGTCTTGCGAGATCTTCGTAAAGACGAACCTTATCTCGCTTACCCCGATCTCGATTTCAAAGTTGTCGCGGCAAAAGACGGTGACTGCTACGCTCGATATCTCGTTCGTATGCAAGAGATGGTTGAAAGCATCAAGATCATCGAGCAGTGCATTGAAAATATCCCAGAAGGTCCTGTGAATGTGGACGCCGGCGGCAAAGCGGTCATTCCAGCCAAACCGTCAGTCTATCGCAGTATTGAAGGATTGATTCAGCACTTTGAAGTGATGATGCCTAATCGCGGCTTCCCGACGCCACACGAAGAAATTTATGCGGCGACAGAATCGCCCAACGGTGAACTTGGATATTACATTGTCAGCGACGGGACTCCTCGGGCCTATCGGGCAAGAACCCGCCCGCCAAGCTATATTCACTTCGCGGTGTTCCCTCAAATTATTAAGAATCATCAGCTAAGCGATGTCGTCGCGGTGCTTGGCAGCTTGAATATTATCGCAGCGGAATTGGATCGATAATTCATTGCATTGACCGAAGGAAAAACAGTTCGAAATCGTCATCGCGAAACTGCTGGCCCAGGCCTTTGGAATTCGCGGGGAAACAAACAATCCGGGACGGTGCAGGCCACCAGACGGGATACTGAAAACGTGAAAAGAGAGAACCGATGGGCGTGCTGAGCGAGGAACTGCGAGACCAGATTCGGGCGCAGTTTCCGAACTATCCGAATAAGCGTGCGGTCGTTTTGCCCGCCTTACACCTTGTGCAGGATGCGCAGCGACACGTCTCGATCGAAGCGGTGCGTGAGATTGCCGAATTGCTCGAACTTCATCCGTCGGAAGTCCACGATACGATGACGTTCTACCAGTTCTTCAAGGACGAAAAACACAAGCTTGGGAAGCATCGAGTCTGGGTGTGCCGCAGCATCAGTTGCATGTTGCGTGGCGGTGAAGAACTGCTGCAGCACATGTGCGAAAAACTGCACGTCCATCCAGGCCAGACCTCCGCAGACGGCAAAGTCACCATGGAGTTCGCTGAATGCCTGGGAGCGTGCGATGGAGCTCCCTGCATTCTGGTTGATGACGAAGCTCATATGAATATCACCCCCGAAAAAGCAGACGAACTTTTGAAGTCCCTGTAGAAGACCTGCCTCGAGAAAGCCTGGTGGTGCCGGAAGAACACCACGAAAACTTGAAGAACCAAACACGACAAAGTCGACTACTCAACGAAAAAGACCATGTCCACTTTTGAACCTACATTACTGGCTCGGATCAACAAACCCGACAGTCAGTCGCTTGAAACCTACCGGCGAGATGGTGGCTACGAGGGCTTTAAGAAAGCTCTTGGGATGGCGCCTGTGGATGTCATCAATCAGGTCAAAGATTCCGGTCTACGGGGTCGCGGCGGCGCGGGATTTCCCACCGGACTTAAATGGACATTCCTGCCCAAGGATCATCCTGGTCCAATTTATCTGGCCATTAACGCCGACGAGTCCGAACCGGCGACGTTTAACAATCGCATTCTGATGGAACTCGATCCGCATCAGGTTCTCGAAGGGATCGCGATCAGTTGTTATGCGATCAAGTCGAAAAAAGCGTATATCTACCTGCGATATGAATACGGTCGCAGTTACCGGGCTCTCAAGAAAGCGATTGAGGAATGCTACGCCGGAGGACTGTTCGGCCAAAACATTCATGGCACCGGGTTTGATCTCGATGTGGTGCTGCATCGCGGCGCGGCAGCTTATATTTGCGGGGAAGAAACAGGACTGATTGAAAGCCTGGAAGGGAAGCGGGCCTGGCCTCGAATCAAGCCCCCTTTCCCGGCCATTGAAGGGCTGTTCCGCAAACCAACAATCGTCAACAACATCGAAACAATGGCCTGTGTGAAACAAATTCTGGACCGCGGTGCCGACTGGTTCAAAAGCATGGGTGTTCCGCCAGACCCCAGCAATCCACGCGATGCCGGCAGCTATGGACCAAAGCTTTACTGCATCAGTGGCCATGTGAATAAGCCGGGCTGCGTTGAACTTCCCATGGGGATCACTGCTCGACAACTGATCGATGAACATGGTGGTGGTGTCTGGAAGGGGAGGAAAGCCAAAGCCGTGGTTCCCGGAGGAATCAGCATGGGCTTTCTTTCAGCGAGCGAACTGGATACGCCGCTCGATTTTAACGGCCCTGGCAAGGTGGGTTGTCTCGGCCTGGGGACGGCTGCAATCACTGTCATCGATGATCATACCAGTATGGTCGACGTGCTGTTCAATTGCGCCCGGTTCTTCGCTCACGAATCGTGCGGTCAGTGCACTCCGTGTCGCGAGGGGACAGCGTGGATGCACAAGATTCTTGCCAGAATCCGTATGGGGGAAGGTCAATCTCGCGACCTTGATTTGCTCAACGAAGTTGCCTCTTCGATGGGGATTATCCCAGGGACGACAATTTGCGGTCTGTCCGACGGAGCCGCCTGGCCGATTAAAAACGCGATTAAGAAATTCCGCAGCGAGTTTGAAGAATACATCCAGACCGGTCTCAAGACGGTCAAGCCATCCGATGCACTGATGGAAGTGCATTGATTAATGAAATGGTCGGTTCGACGCGACAGAGTTTTTTTACACTAGCAATAAACCACTGATTGCCCATGCCAACCGTCATCGTAAACAATAAGCCGGTCGAGATCGGTCCTTCCGAGAAGCTCAACTGTATTCAAGCAGCCGAGCGAGCGGGGGATACGATCCCGAGTTACTGTTGGCATCACGACCTGTCGGTCGTGGCCAGTTGCCGTATGTGCCTGGTCGAAGTCGGCGAGAAAAAGCCCGACGGCACAATTGCCATGCAGCCTAAACTTTCACCGGGTTGTCAAACCCCCGTGAAAGATGGCACGGTCATCGTTTCCAACAGTGAAAAGGTTCTCGCCGCCCAGAAGGCGACGCTCGAATACCTGTTGCTTAATCACCCGCTTGACTGCCCCGTCTGTGATCAGGCCGGGGAGTGCGGACTACAGGACTACAGTTACAAATACGGTCGTGGGTATAGTCGCCTGCAAGAGCCCAAGAATATTAAACCCGATAAAGACTACATTGGCGATCAGATTACGCTGTTCACCGATCGCTGTATCATGTGTACCCGCTGCGTCCGCTTCACGCGTGAGATCAGCGGTACGTCTGAGATGCAGGTGGTCAGCCGAGGATCGCACGAAGAAATAGATATCTTCCCAGGTGAACCTTGCAATAACAAACTGGCCGGGAACGTTGTCGATCTCTGTCCGGTCGGTGCTCTTTGCAGCAAGGATTTCCTTTACAAGCAACGGGTCTGGTGGCTGAAATCGAAAAACAGTGTCTGCCCCGGTTGTAGTACCGGTTGCAGTATCACTGTGGATCAGAACGAAGATGTCCTTTACCGCCTGAAGCCTCGCGAGAATCCGCAGGCACAGGGAAGTTTCATGTGCGACGAAGGCCGGTTCGGCTGGAAGTACGCTCAATCCGATCGTCGACTGACATCACCCGAACAACGATCCGGCGGGAACACGGTTTCCAGGGATTGGGACGTCATCCTTTCATCTCTCAGCACTGCGCTGGCTGATGTTTCGGATCGAAAACCAGGTACGTTTGCTATCGCGATCTCTCCTTGGGCAACGGTCGAAGAAGCCTATTTGCTCGCGAAGTTCGCGAAGGACGTCAATCCCAACGCACGCTTGGCGCTTGGCCCGGTTCGCACCGTCGGAGAAGATGACCTCTACCCAAAAGATATTCACGGC
>JBAXBD010000024.1:0-21246 GCA_037142165.1 Schlesneria sp.
AGCCTACACAGTCGCATTTGATGGGCTCATCGATTTTCGCCCTTTCTCTGACACGCGATCGTCGTATACTTCCAAGGAACTCTCGTGGTGTCGAACCTAGAAGAGACTGCCAGCATAACACGCTTCGTTTTCGTAGGTATCTCTTTATGCATTCTTCTGTGAATCAACGGCTCCCTCGAACACTGCTGGTAATTACTTTTGCGATCGGTCTACTGGCATCCTCTTTCGCCCAGGATTCCCCGGTGAAAGCTCCGCCAAAAGAAGAAACTTGGCAGGTTATTTACCTGGCTGGTCAACGAATTGGATATTCCCGGTCAATTGTAGAAACCATCGGATCAAACGAATCTGCCATCGTAAAGACCACATCAGATACATTCATGACCATTAAGCGGTTCGGCCAGACTTTGGTCATGAAGCAGGCATTGACTACTGAAGAGACCCCTACGGGCGAGTTGCAACGGTTCCGATTCGAAATGGCGAACCCTCCGGCAATGTCTTCCATTACCAGTGGCAAAATTAATGGGCAGGAACTCGCGTTAACACAAGAGGTCAATGGAAAACCCAAAACCACGATACAGCACTGGCAGGAGGGGGTGAAGTCCCCCGTATTTCAAGATCGAGTGCTGAAAGATAATCCGCTTAAGCCAGGAGAAATTCGCACGTTCGAAGCGTTCGTCCCCGAATTCGCCAAGGTTGGAAAAACAACCATGAAGGTATTCGATCTCGCAGAAACGAAGCTGTTGAATGGCAAGACTGAAAAGCTGTTTAAAGTCGGCGTTTCAAACTCGTTGCTTCCCGGTTTCACGATGGAGACCTATTTGGATGCGCATGGTGAGACAGTTAAGGTCTCTTCAACCATGCTCGGTTCGGCGATGGAGATCTTCGTTGTCTCTGAAGCCGAGGCCTTGAAAGCGATCGAGGGCGCAGAACTCGATCTCGCTGTCGGAACCCTGATCAAAGTTAAACCATTGGTAAAGGGGCATGGATCCAAGCGTATCGTCTATAAGGTTTCGATTGTTGGTCAGGATCCTACCGACGTCATTCCCGCAGGTGATACACAGACTCTCAAGAAGATTGATGCGGAATCGACAGAGCTCACTGTCATATCAATTCCGATTCCGCGCCAGGCAAGCGTTGGAAAAGTGGTGGATGAATACCTCGAATCATCACAGTATTTGCAACGAGACGATGAGCTGATTCAGAAGCATGCCAATCGAGCGGCAGGTGACGCAATAGACCCTGGCGAGATTGCTGCGCGAATGGAAACGTACGTTCGTGAGAAACTGACGAAAAAGAATTTTTCGACGGCGATGGCCTCGGCAGCAGAAGTCGCCCGCAACCTTGAGGGAGACTGTACGGAACATGCTGTATTGTTAGCAGCGATGTTAAGAGCGAAAGGGATCCCCTCAAGAATTGTTGTAGGTCTGGTCTACGCCGATCGATTATTTGCGTTCGGCGGTCACATGTGGACAGAGGTCAATCTCAACGATCAATGGATACCGCTCGATGCAACGCTGGGGAATGGCGGAATCGGTGCGGCCCATATTAAGCTGGCGGATTCGGCTCTGAGCGACGACGGCCCAGCAGCGCTCAGTGGATTTGCTCCGTTAATGAACGTGATCGGCAAACTGAAGCTGGAAGTGATTTCGGTCGAGTGACGACGATCAGATGTGGCTACTCCGCATTCTCAAGCAATTGTTCCAGCAGCTTTTGTAGTTCAGGACCGCGTGCTCGCATTGACACAACTTTGCCTTCCTTGTCGACCAGAATCGCCGCTGGAATCGCATTGATGCCGAAGTACTCAGCCATCGGGTGATTCCATCCTTTGCCGTTTTGGATCTCTTCGTCGTACAGTTGTGCCCAATGGATCTCCTCTTTTTCAATGAATTTGTCGAGCGGTTCGCGCGATCGATCGAGGCTGATGCCGACAACTTCAAATCCCTTGCTGTGGTATTTTTCGTAGTTCGCCTTCACGTTCGGCAGTTCCGCGACACAGGGACCACACCACGTCGCCCAGAAGTCGACCAGAACGACCTTGCCTCGGTATGACGTCCAGTCGAAGTCTTCTCCATTCAATTTCTTCCCATTAAGAGTCATAAATTGACCGGGAAGACGTGCGCGACGACCCAATCCTTCGAAACGCTTAGCGTTCAATTTGATGTTATCGTCATCCGATTCGCGAGCGAGCTTTGCCAAATTCTCAAACAGGTTTGCTGCTTCGTCAGGATACCCTTTGTTGGCAAGTGCATCGCCAAACTGAGACGCAGCCCCTACGGTCTCCCGCGAAAATTGACCACTCGAAACAGAGGCGAGAACTTCGTCGGTCATTTCCTTGCGGTCCCTATCCGATAACTTTGGTAGATTAAAAATACGGATGGGCATCCAGAATTGATCGACAACCTTTGCGACGGCCTTCCTTTCGTCACTCTTCAGCTTCTTAGCAGCGTCCATTGCTTCGGTGGCGGCATCGCCAATGTCGTTGGCGGCGAGAATCGTCAGGGCGCTTAATTTCAGTTGAGCGGCATTTGCTGCAACCTTCGCACTGGTTTCCTGGCCAAGGATTTTATCTCCTGCAATGATAAATGCGCGGTGCATTCGTACGGCGTGTTCAAGTGTTTCTTTTCGGTTAGCAAATTTTGGCCTTCGACCCTTGAGTTCGTTGACGAATTCCATAATTTCGTCGGGTGTCCCGTCTGGAACCGCGTAATCCGGGTCTGTTTCCGCTTGCTTGATGTTACTTCCAAGTTCGTCTTGAGCCTCGGTTGCGATCGGAACAATCGCCAAGGCCATTATCACTGAAATCCCGACCCCCCCAAACAAACAGGCAAACCGATAGGGACGTGTTCTTAGCGAAGTAAAAAATAAATGCTCCATAGCGGAATCCGTGAATCGGGAGAGGAAACATGCCACGTACGGACAGTCCGCGCTGGCTCACATCAAAATACTCAGAAACGATTCGACAATACAGTCTCCATGAGAAAAGAGCCTCAGCAACTCATTTGCAAGATGGGAGGCCTGAGTCGACTGAACTGCTCGTAGACAGTCCTCACTTAGTTTAGTCGCATTCTTAAGGTTGGAACATCAGGTTGCGCGCGATGTCGATGTTCGAGATCTTTTAGAATTCCATCGAACATACAGGTTTGCTGTTTCAACTTTGAAATCGTCATCGTTGAGATTATTTGCCTCACTCGACGACCGTTCCGCTGACGGATTCAGGAATAGTTTTCGAGAAGTCGGAATTTCATGCGTTCGAAGCTTCATCTGCTGAAAAAGTGGTCTCGTCTTGCCATTAGGGTCAATTTCGGTCGCACTGAGATACGCCTCATAAGCACCATTGGCTGCTGGGAAAGTCGAAACTTCAAGGACCATCCATGTCCCTGCGATACTGGCCATCCTTTGATGTGACAGTAGGCGGCACAAATACGTCGGAATGGTTGTCCTCGAGTGCTTTGAGCAATTTGGAAGTGAGGACAACGTCTGCACCAAGTACTCACGGGCTTCGAGTGCGGAAATAATCCTGTCTCCAGAGCCTGGAATTGAGCGAATAACCGATCGGTCGAGCCACCGATCAATCGATTCGCCGTAGGCTCGCCGAGCGAAATTTCGTCCCGAATTCACTGGAATCCAAACGAAGATACCGATCTCAATTATGAGCGATATTAATTGAGGGAAATTGAAACCGGCATGCGAGTCTTTTGCCTGTTGTTGACGGTTTTGCCCAAAAACTCGACGGTAAATTGCACGTTGAACCTGATCAGTCCGTACTGCCGCCGCTACTAACTTCGTTTGGTCGCCATCCCGAAGCGTCGTAACCACACCTTCAGTTTGACTCGCTGAAAGAAATGTCAAAATTCCGCAGAGCGCACCGGCCGACGCAGCTACCCATGGATTTCGGCAATGAGAAAAGTTAACGAATTTCGCTACAAACAAAGAAAGCAATAAACTAATCGCGATTGGCACAATGAGAGCGACGTATGAAAGAGTCGGAACGATTGCGATCTCAGAATACAGCAGTCCCGAAATACAGCCGCTTAAACAGCTCAAGAAAACAAGAAGAATGGATCCAGCCAAGAATCGGGACACATCTGTTTTCCCCGATGGGATGTATTGGTGACGTGTCAATAGTGTGAGATCTACCATGCTAACAGCGACTTAAGAAGATGCCTTTCGTCACCAAAATGAAATTCACCTAGATCTTAAAATCCAAAATCTGGTTTGTCTACACGGAAATACTACAAAATTTGCGTGATTGACCATAATGCTGAAGCATTAATACCCGATCTAAGACTAAATAGATCGGAAACATGCCAGCAGAAGTTGCACCTAGGTGTACGGAATTGCAAAACTCATTTCTGACTCCGTCGACCTGAACGATTCAACCGTAATATTTTAGTGTCGTGTCATTCGCGACAGCTTTAAACCAATCAATGAGTCAACATTGACTGCCGTACCCTCACCGATTTCCTGATTACTGACACAGATTGAGAGAGGCGACGACGCGAGTTGATCGAATTTCAAAATCGTTCCCGAATTCCAAGTCAGTAAATCTCTGAGCTGTAGGGATTTCCGACAAACACGGATTGATACCAGAATTGGAAGCGAATTGAGCCTGTTCGGGTCGCTTTCCGATCGACGTTTATCCATGAAAATGTGTCCTGCGAAAATGCTCAGTCCGACTGGGTGAATTCGACATCCTGATCACAAATCAAGGGTCACCAAGTTTGATCGGCCATCTAACGCGTTGACTTGCATCAGCTTCTGTGAGAATTGGCGAATCTGACCGGCAGGTTTCGCCGCTTCTGGAAGAACTGATTGACCGAAATCCCCCAATCTTCTAGAACCCCTTCACTTGGTCTCACTTAACCTCTCGAATTCAAAGAAATCGATCAAGTGAACCATTTCGCTGGTGCTGCCCGCTACTACCGATGTCCGGGACTAATCCACAAAACTGCCACAGATTGTTTGCACCGGGAAAAAGGATTGGCCCGATGGTTGGAGAAATGACGGGAACTTCTGGTGAAGTGGGCGCCGCTTGGTGGCGCGAACGAGAATTGCTGCTCATTTTGTTGCTGGCTAGTCTCACTTTGAGCGTTCGATTGGACGCACTCCCGCTATTCGGAGAAGAGCCACGCCGAGCACTAATTGCTCGTGAAATGGTCGAAACTGGTGACTGGTTGGTTCCCGGCACTCAACGCGTATTCCTGCCAAGTCGTCCACCCCTGCAAAACTGGTTGATTGCTTTCACTGCCTTATTAACCGGTTCTTTCGATGTCTGGTCGGTACGAATTCCGAGCGTGATTTCGACATTCCTCATTGCCAACTTGATTTACGGTTACTTACGACAACTGATGGGGCGTTTAGGAAGTTTCGGCGGTGCTGTAAGCTTTTTAACAATGACGATGGTCATGGAATTTGGCCGTTCTGCGGAAACAGAAGCGGTATTTACTCTGTTTGTGGCCGCATCCATGTTGTTGTGGCATTGGGCTTTGATCAAAAACAGGCCGGCATGGCAAGTATGGTCCATCGGCTACGGCTTCACAGCACTTGGGATGCTGACAAAGGGCCTTCAGGCGCCTCTTTATTTCGTTGGAGCGACGACGCTGTTTTTATTGGTGACGGGAAATTGGCGAGTGATTCTGACTCGAGGGCATGCAATCGGAATCCTCGTCTTTGTGGCTGTCCTCGGCGCTTGGCAGGGGCCGTTTACCTGGCAACGAGGCATCGCGGACAGTTGGAATATCTACTTCGGCGATGTCGCGGGTCGTTTCGTTGATCGCAAGTGGTCTGTCTTCCTCGAGCATCTGGTCGTGTTCCCCTGTGAATTGCTGTTGGTGCGATTGATGCCATGGTCAATCCTGCTTCTGTCATTTGGAAATCGACGCGTTCGAGAATTCGTCGGCCATCAGCGAGACGCCGCCCTGTTCCTGACGATTTGCATAGTGTTTTCGTTTATTTCGGTTTGGCTACCGCCAGGTTCCAAAGTTCGATATTACATGCCTCTTTTTCCCTGCTTCGCCGCGTTGGTTGGAATCGCAATTGATCGACTGGCAGCACTTCGCAAAGTTGCCATTGGTTTTGACCTTTGGAAGCTCTACATTCAGTTAATGACCAGTCTGATGATTGGTTCGGCGATCGTAATTGTTGCGGCATCATTAGCAATTCCGACATGGCGGTTTACGCTGACATTACTCAGTGCGATTGGATACGCAATTGCAGCGTTTGCCTTGGCAGGGATTGCCTGGAAGTCAACTAAAGAATCGTCTGACCGAGCGATTTTTCGAGGGATGGTCAGCGTCGCTGGTTTTCTTGCACTGGTGCAGGTGAGTCTGGTTGTGACGGTCCAGCAGCGTCGCTGTGAAGATATTGCTGGACAAATTGCCAAGTTAAAATACGATCTTCCCGCCGACGCCCAATTGGTAAGCTTCGATTCAATACATCATGCCTTCGTGTTCTTTTACGGACGGCAAGTTCCGATCGTTCCGTTACCTGACAGTAAAAACCCCGGTGGAATTGACTATTTTTGTCTTCACACATACGACAGCGATCCTCCAAAGCTGCCGTTCGATTGGAATGAAGTTGCTGTCATTTCGTGTGACCGTTTCAAAGGTCGAACAATCCCAAAAGATCGAGTTTTTATTGGCAGAATCCGACCGGTTTCACATGTAGGGATGACCGGCGCAAACACGTCTGTAGATTGACGAAGCTTGTCCATGTTAAGAATTTTTAAGGTTTCTCGAAGAATTCTTTAAACGTCTTCAGCCCACGCAATTATCACCATTGCAATTGCAAAAGGCGTGGTTATTTCGATCATGAAGACTGCGAACCCAACATTTGTTGTGTGAAAAGTTCGCCGTGTTGAGTGTGTGCATTTTGACCACTTTAGGACGGTTTCCTTTCTCGGAAAAACCGTTTTTTTCAAACTTCGCGAAAATACTTCCCTGAACCCCTATACGCGCCGTAGAATCGAGAGCCATTCCGTGCGATTAGATGGTATAAAATGGAGAGACTGGGTGGTTTTTAACTCGCCCGTCGATTCTTGCAACTTTAGAGATCGGGACCTATAGCGATGCGGCGTAACTGGACTCAACGATTGTTTGCTTGGCTTCAAGGTCAACGAAATCACGTTTCCGGTCGACGATCGGCACGACGCGATCGGTTAAATCCAGATCGACACGGAGCGCTGGTATCGCGCCTTGAGGTGTTGGAGTCACGAAAACTTCTGACGAACCTGATTGCCGTCAACGTCAGCAGTACGGCAATTGCGCTTAACGACATTACTCCGCGTAACGTCAAGGCCTATGACACGTTCGATGTTTCGTACACAGCCACGCAAGTCGTGTTAACGGCTCACACCGGAACGATGTTTCAGGTGAATGGCAAGGATTTATCCACGTACACGGCGACGATTACAAGCCCCGTCGATTTGTCGATGAACCTGATTCGCTTCGGAAACACGGTCACGATCACGGGTGACGGAACGGCGAGTCTGAAAGCTTTGGATATCAATCTTGGTGGTGGAACCAATAACAACGGTCTGACGTTGACCAAGGTCAATGCAAACTCGGTGAATATTCACAACGGCGGATTCGCTACTGATTTGGTGACGATCAATCAATCCACGATTAACAACAATTTAAATGTCAATCTGGGATTTCAACGTGGAGATCATCTTGATCTTGAAAACACGACCGTAAAGGGCAATGTTGATTCCTGGGTCGGCCAATTGACCGTGAATCATTCGACGATCACAGGTTCATTAACTGACAGGGAACTCAGACGAAACAGTTCCTTCGCATCGACTGCATCGACATATACGGGTGCCGTAACAATCTTCCTGGGTGGTGACAGTGTCATCGGTATGTACGGATCGCCAGACGGACCGAATCATTTCCATAGTTCTTTAACGGTGAACGGCCCTCACAATCGCAAACCGACGATCTATGAGGCGACAAATTCTATCGTTACGGATGTCACACCGACTTTCAGAAACGTCAACGTCACAACGTTGAAGACAACCTTTACCGCTCCAACTGTGACTAACCTGGCGGCAGCAACGACAACGCCAACGGTTAAGGGGACATTTGATACTGCTAATTCACCTACGTTGACGGTTGCGGTCAACGGCAAGACCTACAAGTTGGGGACGGACGCTCAATTAACGTCACCGTCTACAGGAAATTGGTCACTGGATTTGACGGGTGCGCCGCTCACCTCTCAAACCACGACCGTTACAGCGACAGCATACGACAAATACGGCAGCAGTCAGACCGGTACTGGTACTGTGACCAGCGAGCAGGCCGTCATCAGCAGTTATCTGACAAAGAATAATCTGACGGCAACCAAAACCGCATCGGGTTTGAACTATGTCGTAACGACCCCGGGAACTGGATCAGTTCCAACCAAGGGCCAGACAGTCACGGCGAACTACACCGGTTGGGTCATGAATTCGGATGGAACCAAGGGGACTCAATTTGATTCGAACACGAGTAATACCGGCTTCTCATTCATACTGGGAGTCGGCGCCGTAATTCCAGGCTGGGATGAAGCATTCCAATTGCTTCCAGTTGGAACTTCAGCGACGCTGCTGATTCCATCGTCATTGGCGTACGGTACGACGGGATCAGGCACCACAATCCCAGCGAACAGTATTTTGATCTTCGATGTGAAAGTGCTTGCAGCGCTCAATACGCCGACGGTGAATTCGCTGACTGGAGCCGGAACCACTCCGACAATTACCGGTACGTACGATTCCGTCAATGAACCCAACCTGACTGTCACTGTCACAAACTCGACCAGTAACACTAGCACGACCTATACGCTGGGCGGGTCGTCAACGACTGATAAACAACTGACTTCGCCTTCTGCCGGTAACTGGTCGTTGAATTTGTCGGGTACGCCATTAACCGCAGCAACGACTTACAACGTCTCCGCGAAAGGGACAAGCACCAGCGGTTATTCTGCGACAGGTACGGGCACGGTGAAAACATGATCAGCAGGATTTCGTTTCGCAAATACTAGTGTGTTAGTCGTAATCGCCACGGGACTTCGAGCCCGTGGCGATCCATCAAGATTGAATTAGCAAGTACCTGCTCGACGGGACCATCAGCTTGTAGTTGCCCCCCATCGAGTACAAGAGTTCGTTGACAAAGCTCAAGTGCAAAATCAAGATCGTGCGTGGCAATGATTTGAGCACCCGGAAACGTACGCAAGATTTCCAGAAGCTGGCGTCGAGCTCGTGGATCAAGATTGCTTGTCGGTTCGTCCAACACCAAAATTGACGGTTCGCAGGCCAGCACGCCTGCCAGGCAAACTCGCTTTCGCTCACCCGTACTTAACTGTGATGGGTTGCGAGGCCCATGTTCGGGCATCCCCACCGCTAAAAGGCTACGATCCACACGGATCAAAACCTCTTCATGGCTCAAGCCCAGGTTTAATGGACCAAACGCCACATCTTCGCGAACGGTCGGGCAGAACAACTGATCGTCAGGGTCCTGAAACAGGAACCCAATCTGCCGCCGAACTTCACGCAATCGGCCTTTCGTTACGGGCTGCGATTTGATGCAGACCCGAGCATCGGCATCGTTCACGACTGATTGAGCCGGCAAAAGGCCATTCAAGTGCATCAATAAAGTTGATTTCCCCGCTCCACTGGGGCCGACCAGGGCAACGCGTTCGCCATCATGTATTGAAAAGGTGACATCATTGAGTGCCATGCGGCCACTCGAATAGTGAAATGTCAGTCCACTGAGTTCGATCGCGGTTGAGATCGTGGATTTGGTCATCGTACCTTTCTCGGGTCATCACCAAGGAATCGGGGCGAACCGTCCCATCCCCTGGCAAGCATCGCGTGATGAGTTCTCTCTGCCCGTTCCATCGCGCGTAAGAGCAACAATCCAATCAACTGCGAATTCGTTGTCCAACGCATTTTAAACGAACCGCGACCAAAGGCTCGAGCGTCGCGGGCGTGGCGAAGTCGAGCAAGTTCTTCCCACAGGATAAAGATGTAGCGATACATAAAGGCCAGCATGGCGACCAGCAGTATTGGGTATCTCCATTTGACAAGAGTCGCCAGTAATTCCGGGAACGGCAATACATGAATCAGCCATAGTCCAGCCAGAAACGCGACAGTGCATCGCAACCAAAGCCCCAGCATCCAGGACCAGGCTGCTCCCTGATTTATCTGCGTGATCGGTACCGACAAACCAAACACCAGCAACATTGGCAGAAAGAGAGCCATCCGTCTGGTTAAATAACCCAAAGTGACGCCCGCAATGCTCAGGCCCGCAAAGACGAACGCCAGCAGTAGACCTTGGGCGGGCCAACGCTCAAGCGGAATGAGGCTTGCCATGACGATCACGGATAGAGTTAACCCAAGCTTCCAACCGGAAGTGATCGCATGACACGGACTGATGAAATCACCGGTTCTTGAGCTAGCTGGCATGGCCACCGTCCGCCGTGAGTGATGGCAAGTTCAATCGCGCCGCCCTCCCAATCGCGATAGCGATCGCGAAAACAATGAGGGTTCCAATCAATCCCGCCGACGAAGTGGCCAGCATCGACCAGCCCAATTGACCAAACAGCGGTAATTCATAGCCGTCGAGAAATAATCCCTGGCGTTCGACGTTCAATGCCTCAATTCCAGTGATTTCCGCAACTTTATCCAACCCGTCAGGATGATCAGATTTCAAGGGTGCCAAAATCGAGGCAACAGCGAGTGCCGCGATTAAACCGGCGACAACAAAACGTCCAACTTCTGAAATCGTACCTGTCGTAACTGGAGTCGGAATCAAATCAGGTCGTCGTGAAAGCACGAAACTCAATACCGTTCCCGTTATCACCGCTTCACCAACCCCAATCAAAGCATGATACAGCACCATCAGTGTAAAGATTCCGCTCAGGCTAAAATCCTTTGAGCCAGCGGAACATCCGAACTCGACACAAAACAACGTGGCGGCTGCGAGAACCGAAAGCCAGGCCGCGATAACAGCGGCGGGAAGAGCGGCGACACTCCCGTCCCCAAGCCACTTTCGCAGAGTCGTATAAATCGAATAACCGCCCCACGACCCGATCACGGCCATGTTCAAAATGTTGGCACCGAGCGATAACAATCCGCCATCATTAAACAACACAGCCTGAACCATCAGCACAAGCGTAATCGCTAGACAACCTGCCCAAGGCCCAAGGATCACGGACGCCAAAACACCACCCAAAAGATGACCAGAAACGGGAAGTCCGATTAATGGAAAATTAACCATCTGACCCGCAAAAACAACCGCCGCCAGCATTCCCGTTAATGGAACCGCTCGATCTTCCAGGTCGATCCGAAGTTTCCGCAAACTGTACCCGACCGCAGCCAGGCTCATCAGCCCCGTCACCACGCAAACCTCCGGACTAAGAATCCCATCCCGTATATGCATCTTTTTAGCGCTCGCGACAATGAATGAGGTACACTTGAAAGACTGTTTCCGCAGGTTTGGGCACTCTATCAAAGAAGGGCTGTTAACGCTCGCGACAATGAATGAGGCACACTTCAAAGACCGTCTTCGCGGGTTTGGCCAACTCTAACAAAGAGGAACTGTTAACGCTCGCGACAATGATTGAGGCAATCGGAACTTTATTTGCCAAGACCACGTAATCTACCAAGAAACTGTTTGAA
Organism: Schlesneria sp.; assembly: GCA_037142165.1. Lineage (GTDB taxonomy): Bacteria > Planctomycetota > Planctomycetia > Planctomycetales > Planctomycetaceae > Schlesneria. The sequence goes on from JBAXBD010000024.1 coordinate 11,657, forward strand.
GCCTGACAGTTTGGGCGGTGCGACCTATAATCCGGAAAAGGCCGGGCGCAGATTGTGATCGGCGACTCTGATCCATTCGACAACCGGAACTGTCATGACCGAATCTGACTTGGAATCTGCTTCAATTCCCCAACGCCCAACGATGAATGACCTGCCCCCCGTGCAGCCTCCATCGGCTGGATTCATTGTTCAATTGTTCATATTTCCCGCATTGATTGTCATGGGAGTCGTGGCAATCTGGTGGATGTTCGGTCTGATTGCTGTGGGAGAACAAGACTGGAGAAAGCTTCTTCAGGATCTACAGAGTCAGAATCTGCACGTTCGGAACCGAGCGATGTACGGGTTAGCTCAAGTGCTGGATCAGGATTCGCGCCGAGGCGAACAGGGGCAAAACCTTCGGGCTAATCGCGAAATCGCCCAGGGTCTGGCAGATCAACTTGTGCTTGAACTCAAAAGAAACTCGACATCCAGAGAAGGTGTTGCGATTCAAGAATATTTAACGCGCGCCTTGGGAATGATGGATTCTCTGGATGCGATTACTCCCGCGATCAAGATGGCTCTTGATCCGCAAAGGGACGTGGAAATTCGCAAGAGCGCTGTCGTGTCGCTCTCGTTTGTGGCTGGCCGAGCCAACGAGCGAGGTGAACCATTGTCCGATCCGGATATCGTCGCAAGTCTGATTGAGATGTCGGGTGATTCCGCCCCGATTTTACGGCAGACTGCTGCGTATGCGTTGGGACTGTTTAAATCCCCTGAAGCGACCCATCAACTGGAAGTACTGCTGGAGAGCAGTGACAAATTGACGGGGGTCAATGCCGCTCTGGGTTTGGCGCGACAAGGAAACACGCACGGTTTCACGATCCTGAAAGATGAGTTGGCACAACCGGTCGTTGCCAGTGATCCTCAGAAGCCCGACGCGTCCGGCGAACAATTCCGAATCGTCAAAAATGTACTCAAGGCGGTGAATGATCTGGCATCAAAATTTGACGCTAAACAAAAACAGGAGTTGATTCCTCTCGTAGAACAGTTATCGTCAAATCATCCTGAGATTCGTATTCGGGTTGATGCCGAAGCCGCACTTAATGCTTTGAAGTCGTCTGTCGAGTCTCAACCATCGCCGTGAGAATTCATCGTGGCTCGTAAACCCAAGTCCCCGCAAATTGATGGTGAAAGCTCCTTACCATCCATTGCTTCGATGAAATTCTGGGATCGGTTTAAACAGCCACCACCCATGCTGGCGTTTGCCTTCCCGGAATCCGCTGACGACGAACCACAATCTCTCGACCGACTGATGCGGCTGCCGAATGTACCTTGTGACGATTCGCTGGCGTATTGTTTGCGAATCTCGCTTGATGACTCGAAACCATCGATCTGGCGTCGAATTCTCGTTAAATCGCTAAACCTGCAAGTGCTGCATCAGGTCGTCCAGGTGGCGATGGGTTGGGAAGATATGCACCTGCATGGCTTTGATATCCGAAAGATCCGAGTTCCACTCGCGGGCGACGGTGCGTCGATTGATGAGCGTTCGATTTCGATCGCTCAGTTGTTCGCCGCAAAAATCAAAACATTCACGTATACCTACGACTTTGGAGACTCGTGGAAACATACGATCTCGATTGAAAAAACGTTAGCTGCAGAATCCTTCGCAAGTTATCCAAGATGTCTCGATGGAAAAGGGGGGTGCCCGATTGAAGACATCGGCGGGATCGACCGCTGGACCCGATTACTGAAACTCGTTGAAGACGCGGAGGAAAAAATATTTTCCGAACCAGACCTGGACGAGGCGTTATCTCGCTACGGGTGTGATTTTGTCCCGCCACTGTTTGATATCGACGAAATCAATGTTCGCCTGGAAAGAGAGATCAGGTGATGATTTCATTCTTTAACAGCTATTTCTTCGGGCGTTCCCAGGTTTCGCCGCGCTTGTATCGTTGAGCTCGATCGACAACGACCGGGTCTTTTGTCACCTCGATTACTTTGTCGAGGATCTTGTCGAATTCCGACTTGTTCGGATCGCGGACCTCACGATGGTGGGCGATTTCCACGATCGTTTCACACGCGGCTTGAGCGAACTGAGGCTGATCCAGATAAGGAAGCACAAATCGTACGGCCTCGACATCGTAAGATGTGCGCGTCCGGTTGATCACCAGCATTTGTTCCTCGGGTGTCTTCGCGGCTTTCATCGCGTCCTTCATACGATCAAGTCGCTGCTTGTCATTGCGATTATCACGTGTCGCGCCGATCTTCACGTAACCCTGGAACGCCTGGTTTCGCTCCGCCGGATCGGACGCTTTATTGACGATTTCGAGCAACTTGTCGGCGACGCTGGCGTCAGGCCATTTGCTTAATGCGTCGATCCCGAGCTTTCTACGAGCGGCATCGTTGCCAAACGCGATGTCCGCCACGAAATCGATCAACTTCTTACCACCGACGCGTCCGACGAGTGAGAGCAATTCGTCTCGATCAGAAACCGGCACGGTATTCAGTGCCTCAATAAGCTTAGCTGCGCGTTGATCCTGGTTATCGATCCTCGCACAGACGGAAGCCACGTTTCGTTCGGCATTATCCCGTTCACCACCTTTTGCAGCTTTAAGAACACCAGCAAGCATCGCGGTGAGCTGCTCCGGACGGCCGATCTGTCCGAATGCATTCATCGCCGCACTTCGGACCTGAGCTTCGTCATCAACGGCGGCTGCGGCGAATGTCGGTCCTTCACCGCTGGCTCGACGAGTTGCCAGAACGTCAATCAAAGTGGCTCGCACCACCGGTGACGCCGATTTGGATTCTGAGGCAAGAATCGGACAGACCGTCTCACCAGCGATCTTAATCAGACTTTGTTTTGCCGCAACTTGTTCGACATTGGAAGATGCAGTCAACGATTTGACGAGCAAAGGCAAATCGCTTGCTGAACCAAGGCTGCCAATGGCAGCAATCCCTGCCGCACGCACCGAATCGTCTTTACTCGACGAAATCAGTTCCAGGATCGCCGAACGGGCTGAGGCATCACCGCGATCGGCCAGGGCGTTCAACAAAGCAACCTGGCCCTGAGCGTCAAGCTTCTTCAGCATTGACGTAAACTGCTGGGTTGCCGCCGCGCCTTTGGCTGAGGTTCGCAATTTATCGAGGCCAGCCGCCCGAAATTCTTTGTCAGGATCGCCAATCAGCTTGACGATCATTTGAACCAGATCCTCGGAAGGACTCTCTGCCGCCCAGACGTCTGACGGTGGCAAGACGGCCATCAGGCATAAAGCGACAATACCGTACAAAACTCGGTGTGACATTCTGCGATCTCTCAGAAAAAAAGCGGCTCGTATAAAGGTGGGATTAGGCGGAACGAACGGCTGGCTTCGCGGTACACGCCAACAGCCCGCGTGCAGCGGCCAATCGCACGATCCGTGGCTGGCTTTCATGAGCGAAGGCTTTGTAGATCGAGCTGGCATCGGCCACCTGATTGCCTGCCAGCAGCGATTCCGCACAACTAAATACTGCATCAATGATTGTCGAGCGACGATCACCCTCCGTATGCAATGCCGTCTGCAGCGCGGCGGCCGATTCCATACTACCGATCGCCCCGAGTGCGAGCGCGGCTGCTCGAGCGACGGAAGCATCGCTATCCGTGAGCAAACCACTCAGTGCCGATACGGCTGAACGATCACGTCGGGCACCAATCGAACTGATGACCCCGACCTTCAGGTCACCGCTGACCTTTGGCAAGGCATCACGCAATGCTCCAGCCGCCTCGGGAGCGGGGATTTGCTCAAGAGCAAAACGGGACATGTGCGAATTCCCTTTGTTGAGCAGCAGTCCGGCCAGGGTCGGTACGGCGGCTGCCGTTCCAACATTTGCCAGTTTGCGGCAAATATAGTCCTGGGCGTCGCGTGTCAGGGGTCCCTTCAGCACGGTGATGAGGCGATTCTCCAGATCCTGGCGAGTCTCAGGCTTGCCATGCGAAGCGGTCACCGCATCCTCTATTGGAGCCAGTGCCGCCAGATCGCTACCCCAATCGAAAGTCTTCAATGCTTCAAGAGCAGTTTCTAACATATTGAAAATCCTTTATTCAGGAAATTGATTCGGGATGAAATACAGCGAGCTTCACCAGAAAGCCGCTGCGTGGTTGGCTGGTGCGAATCAGAGTTGCCACGGTTCGCGACGAGCCCGATCGGTCATGCGATTCGCCTCGGCATCCCCGACAAACTCCTGCTTGACGGAATCCCATTTCAAGGACCGCTTCAACTGGTAAGCGATATTCCCCAGATGCGCCAGTGCCGCAGTGTTAACGGCTGATTCAATATCACGGAACGGCTTTTCGCGCGTTTTCACGCATTCGATGAAGTCGCCGTAAATTCCTCCCTCGCCCTTGTATCCTGGGACAGGTTTTGGAGCCAATGTTTCGCCGGGCGTCCCTTCAATCAGCAATTGATCGGTTCTCGGCTTGTTGTGGTAGATGGTTAACCCATTTTGATAACGATAAGCCAGGTACTTGCTGTCATTCTCGTCGAAATAGTTAATTTCAAAAGGCTGTTGATCGCGGACGTCGCAAATGAAAGTCGCACCACCGAAGTGATGAGCACCCCAATCGGTCATGCCGCCACCCGAATAGTCACTGAACGATCGCCAGCTGGCTCCATTGATAGAAAAGCTGCCGCTGCAACGCTTCGGATTGTATGGTGCCCAGGGGGCGGGACCGAGCCACAGATCCCAGTCGATCGCTTCTGACTTCGCTTCGCCTGGAAGATTGCAAAGCTGTGGCAGCGGACCTACGTTGACGTTGATCGATTTGATCTTGCCGAACTCGCCGGCCCAGGCGGGTGCGACATATTTGCGATAGTCTTCCAGAACGCGCTGGCTACCACCAGAAACAACACGTCCGTAGCGTCGTGCAGCGGCGATCATCAGTGGACCTTCCCGAAGCGTCAGCGTTTCAGGTTTTTGACAGTAGACATCCTTCCCATGACGGCAGGCCTCGATCACCATGATCGCATGCCAATGATCGGGGGTCGCCACGTGAACGGCATCGATGTCGGTTCGAGCCAACAGTTCACGGAAATCGTTGTACACTTTGCAGTCACCGTTATTGTAGTGCCGGTCAACGTTGGCCTTTGACTTATCGCGCACTTCTTCGCGGACGTCAGAGAGAGCGACGTACTGGACGTCTTTACGGCCGAGAAAGGCTCCCTGGTCGCCGCGACCCATGTTCCCGATACCAATCCCACCCATCACGATCCGGTCACTTGCCGCAGGTCTTTCGCTGTTACCCAGCGCGGCCGAGGTGATGACATAAGGGACTCCAAAAGCCGCCCCCGTGGTTTTCATAAAATCTCGACGAGTCGGTTTCTTGGCGACGCTCATTGGTAAAGCACCTCGTTAGAAATTGTGGCAAGCGACATGGAATAAATACTTCAAACACTTCGTACGACGAGAGTTGAAGTAAGTTTGAAAATCAAATTTTGAGAAGCTTGATGACGTAATATGCAGACTCTGAACGAGGAATGCAAATCGAACGATTCAGCATCGTTTCCATGAGAGGGTCGGGCGTTCAGATTTCAAAATTGGCCGTGGCTGCAATATTCCCAAATTGGGGTGTAACAACCGGCCATTTTTTAAGTTTTAACACCCGACCGCAAATCATGATGCTGATGGATCGTAAGAGAATGGTTGTTCTGTCCATTGAAAGTTAACATTGAAACAGTGAGCTAGATTCCCCCTTTTTTTGGGTAAAACTTGATCCATGCAAGATGCTTCTCAACCACCTTCTCATTATTCCACGATCGGGCAGCGTTTTCTTGAGTGGCTTGGCCTGGGTTCGCCCCTCGATGAAGCGGTGGAGGCGATCGAGCGGTTGCCGAAGTTTCCCTCGCACAACTCTGGTGCCGCTTCGGGGATCGAACACCATGAACTGACCCAGCCAAGTGCAGACCCGACAAACGTCGTCGTCACGTGTACCGACTTTTCGCCTGAGTCAATTCAGGTTGAACGAGTCACTGATGTCGACGATTTTATCGCTCGACACCGACCCGAATGGGCTGTCGTTCGCTGGGTCAATATTGATGGCCTGAACGACATGCGTGTGCTGAAAGCATTTGCGGTGAAGTACGATCTTCACCCGCTGGTTGTCGAAGATCTGATTCATGTGGGCCAGCGACCGAAAGCGGAAGACTATCCGGGTACAGGCGAGCACCAGGCGCGACTGTTTATCGTTGGTCGAATGTTGGTGCTGTCCGACGGTCACGTCCGTAGCGAACAGATTGGATTCGTGCTGGGGCACAAGACGTTGTTGACATTTCAGGAATGCGAAGGGGATGTCTGGGACGGGATTCGTCAGCGGATCGCGGCGAAAGGATCGCGGCTACGTGAAAATGATGTCAGTTTCCTGATCTATTCGCTGCTCGACGCCATGATCGACCAGTGTTTTCCCATTCTGGAGTTTTATTCCGAACTGCTCGAAGACCTGGAAGATCAGGCACTTGAGACCCCGACGACGGAAACGATTCGAAGGATCCACTCCGTCAAGCGAGAACTGCTCACTGTTCGACGAGCGGTCTGGCCGATGCGTGAAGTGATTCATTCACTTCAGCGTGAGAAGCACGAATGTATGACCGAAGTCACACGACCTTACCTGCGTGACTTGTACGACAACTGTGTCCAGATCATCGACCTGGTCGAAACGTACCGCGAATTCGCTACGGGTTTGACGGACATCTATATGTCATCACTTTCGATCCGCATGAATGAGATCATGAAAGTTCTGACGATCATGGGTTCCATTTTTATTCCGTTAACGTTCCTCGCGGGAGTCTACGGAATGAACATGCCCATCCCGGAAAACCAATCGCCTTGGATGTATCCGATCTTCTGGATCATCTGCATTCTGACCGTTGCGGTGATGGTCAAAATCTTCAAACGCCGAGGCTGGCTGTAGGTCTTAAGTTTATGTCGAGGATGTTCGTTCCACGGTTAGCGGTTTGGTTGAATCAAGTAGCATTGCACAGAAGCCTGCTAAGACGAAAACGCCGCAGCAAACGGCAAAGACCGTGTTCCAATCGTCAACGGTTGGGTTTTCGCCGAGTACGCGGTTATAAATTAGCGGTGCAACGGCCGCTCCGAGGTTTCCCCACATGTTACCCCAACCGAGAATCGATGCGGTAAACCGACCACCCACGTCTTGAGCGTAAGACCAGATTGCGGGTGATCCGAAGTCGGTCGACATCGAAGCGATACAGAGCCCGACGATATACAACCATGGCAACCACCAGTTCTCTGGATTCGGTGCAAATAAAAAACTGAGCATCAAGCACATCGCATAGCCGCCGGCAGCCGTGAAACGAGACGCTGCCAATGGAATCAGACGACCCCGTTTCAGGCCAAATACGCGCACCGCCCAATCGGTGGCTCGCCCCCCGGCAAACAATCCAACGATACCGATTAAGCTCGGAAAGGCCGTCATGAATCCATTCGTAACCAGCGATACGCCGTGGACTTTATCAAGGTATCTTGGCAGCGAGGTCACGACGAACAGCCAGCCGATGTTCGTTAAAAATTGAGTCAAGCTGTTACCCCACAGACTGGGGCTCAACATGAATGCACGAAATGGAAATTTCGGGTTTCCTGGTTCCTTCATCTTCGCAGCGCGAGTCGCTTCGTCATCGATGAATTCCCGTTCTGCCTGATTACACCACGAATGTTCTGCAGGGCTGTTACGGGTCACGACGGCAAAGGCAACAGCGACGGCCAATCCAATGACCCCGTAAAGAATCATCGTGGGTCTCCAGCCCGGTCCGTAGATTTTTCGGATCTCTTTGGGAAACAGCGACTCGATTGCCAATCGGTTCAGCCTGATTGTTTCTGGTCTCGTCAAATCAACACCGCTTGTTCGTCGATCCAGCAATTGTTGTGCTTCGGGGTTCAGCCGGGGTGAAACATCCTCGAAATCGATAAAGCCGGGATCGGCCATGTGCGACGTGAGTGCCTCAAAGATTTCGTGAAGGCCAGGTGATCCCGTTTCCGCATCACGCTGATTTTCAAAAGCGAACGGAAGCCAGTCTCGCAGATCGATGACCGGTTGTTGAATTTCTTTTTCAGATCTCAATCGGGCCTCTTCCGCCGATTTTGCAGCGATGGCACCTGCTTGAACCAGTTGCAGATCTGAAGTCGAAAGTTTTGACAGGAAACTGGCGACGAAACGATCTCGCGGCTTACCCGCAGCTTTCTCTTGATCGAAATTCGCGACGAACGCATTCGTGTTCAAGATATCGGTACTTTGCAGCATCGAATCCGTCTCGACTGGCACGTAAGCCAGAATCAACCAGGCAGTCAGAATGGGGGCAAGCACAGCACCGAAGCGACCCCCTAAACCGACAATCGAACTGGCGGTACCACGGTTTGAAATCGGATACCACTGTCTAATCAGGCCGGCGGAGGTTGGATAAGCCCCTGCCTGGGTTGCTCCACAGAGTACGCGCAGCCAGAGCACCAGCCAGACTGCATGAGCGAATCCCATCAGCCCGGTCACGATTGACCAGGCGACGATGTAAATCGTCAGCATCATCCGCCCGCCAAAACGGTCGCTGAACCAGCCCCCCGGGACCTGGCAAAAGGCATATGACCAGAAGAACGCACTGACAAACCAGGCCATTTGCGTCTGCGACATGTGCAGATCTTCGCGAATGTATTCGGCCGCGATTCCAACGGCGAATCGATCGAGATACAGCAGAACGGACATCAATGTCAGCACAAGCAGCACAGCATGCCGAACCCAAGTGGGTGAACTCGCGTTATTTTTCCCAGCCAGAGACGCTTCGTCAGTCATACGGATCTCCCGTTGCCGAATTCAAATCGAGCGCAATGGCAACGGTATGGCCCTTGACCAGACGCGTCAATCAACAAAGCCTAAGCGAGTCGATAATAGGCCGTAATCGGCGAGAAGCGATTCATGCGACATGTGGTCTACTCTGTCTGTCAGAATCTCTCGTCGAAAGGACGCATACTCATTTTTTCAACGATTCCTGGCGAACTTTTTCTGCACTGATGCGTCTCATTGGCAACGCTGGTGACCTTGATGGTTACTGGTCTTAAGTTTCATGAAGTCGCACTGAAGGTCTTGTCGATCATGGCGGTATTATCGTTGATGTCCGAGCGCAGAGAGAGCGATACGCAACGGTTTGCCGAATCGGCGAACCACCTGGAAGCACATCCTTTGTTTCCCCAGATCCCGCAACAGTTTGCCGGACAATTTTCAGAGTTACAGGCATTGTGCCTGCTGAAGGCAGGGAAGCTCGGTTTGTGTCGCGCCAAGTCTCCGTATCCCCTGCGCTCGTGACATCGGCCTGAAGCTTTCGGCAACTCGTAGAAGCCCGGTGTGACCCGACGGACACTGGGCTTTTTTTGTGACCGGCCGAAGCCTGGCGTTTTGTCAACTTTTCGAATTATGGTGCCAATGCATGACTGTCTTCTGTCACGCAGTGGTCTTTGAACGGCACAAAGAGAAGACACTGCTTCTCCGAAGACTCCGATGCAGTGGCACAGAATCCTAATTCTACTTTCGTCTTATTCAAATCTCCTCTTTCGCCGCAGGCGTGGTGTTCGTGGTGTAG